>CAVWKV010000085.1:0-5159 GCA_963755265.1 uncultured Methanomassiliicoccales archaeon
GAATGTTCTTGCCCAACTCCCTGTACCTCTTCGCCTGCTCACTGTCTGGGGCACCCTCGATGACGGTTTTGCCGCAGTTCTCGCAATCGCGCACCGTCCTGTCTCGCGGTATGAAGCAGATCATCTGGCTTCCGATACTCTCCGCGAACTTTGACACGGCCGATTCCTCGTCTTCGACCTCTCTGGAGTTGCATATGATCCCTCCCAGGTCAACACCTAGGTTCAGGAGTCCGCGGCAGATGTTGTTTGCGGCGTAGAGTGACAAATATTCGCCCGAGGTGACAATGAAAACCTCGTTGGCGAAACCTTCCCTGATCGGCGCTGCGAAACCGCCGCAGACCACATCCCCCGGAACGTCATAGATTATGACATCGATCTTGTCGTCGAAGAACTCCTTGTAGAGGGCGTGTACCGCCACGATTATCCCACGTCCAGCGCACCCAACTCCGGCCAGGGGGCCCCCGATTTCGACGCATTTGACCCCCTTATAACCCTCAGCGATAAAATAATCCTTGTCGGCACCGCCTTCCTTCATCCGCTCCAAGAATGTTGGTATTTTATTCCCATTCAACAGCGTCATCGAGCCATCGGCCTTTGGATCGCAACCGATGTACCAAGTGTTTAACCCTATCTCGGCGAAACTGGCGGCCAGGTTGGCGGAGATGGTTGACTTTCCTATGCCTCCCTTTCCGTATAGCGCGATCTGTCTCATCGGTAATCCTTTTCCACCACTTCGCGGATGGTTTTCCCCAGCTCGGAAGGTATGATTGAATGTGTGCTCATCACATCGGCATGAGTGGATATCTCACCCACCGAATTCGAGAACCCATTGTCCAGATAGTTCCTCAATTCCCTCGGTTGGTCGGTAACGAGTATGTCTTCCTTTCTCAGTCGCGGCACCGCGTGCGGCAATCCGGCGAGCACTCTAACATCGGCACGGTGTGAGTCCAGTATGTCCGCCACTTTCTCACCGGTTATAGGATACTCATCCAGGCCTCCGGTGATATAATCTACCGTGACCCCTGCCGTGGCAAGATCGCGCAGGATATCGTCGCAATAGTGGCGTATCCTGGGAAGGCCAACGTTTCCATCTAGGTTGGCGATGTATAACGTATAACCGCCCAAACGGGTCTTGGCCATTTCCACCGCCCGCATGATATCGGCGAAACCGTATGCCGTTTCCTTCTTGGCATTAAGCGCCACCGCCACCGTTCCCCCGTTCCGAAGTGCCGATGTAATCATCAACGCCACAGACAGCTTCGTTGGGCCCGAAGAAGGCTCCAGGTATTCCCTGCTGGTGATGCCACGGTCTCTTTCAATCGCGGTCGCCTTCGTCAACATTGCCTTTTGTCTCTCACATTCATAAAGCGGGATAACTCCCTTTTCTGCCGCAACCTCCAGAGTCCTTATCGCCCCGGAGGTATTGGCACCGGAGCATCCATGGACATCGATCGGTAACACCAACGCCCTTATCCCTGCCTTCCTCACGGCACTGTCAAGGTTCTCCCCTATGATCATGCTGGCACACGAACCGATGAGCCCTATCATTTTTGGTGAAAAATCCTTATCGATCGTGCGAAGAACATTGATCAGATTCTCCTCCGCTCCGAATATCAGATCGCTCTCCTGCATTCCGGTGGTCATTACCCTGACGCCGGCTTCTTCTAGTCGTCTGGAGGCCATGAACCCGCAGCCAGCGGGTCCGTGAAGAACGATTACCTCCACCTCTAGGTCCCGTAGTGTGTACATAGCGGCAATGATCGGGTTCGGGCGAGGATGGAGCACCCTATTCAAACGTATCCCTCTTTTGTGCACCAAAGAGTGACTGCATGAAATCCTAGAACGCATTCTGGGTTTGGTGTTCTGATGAGAGGTTCTGGCAATTGTTTGGTCAGTCCCCGATCGACCACGTATGCGGCTTTGACACTAGTTCGATTGTTGGCGACCGTGGCGATGTCACTGATGTCGAGCTTTTCGCAGACCTTGACATTGACAGGATCGACCACCAGCGCCACATCGTCAGTGTGATAATATTCCTCCAGTGTCCTGAGGTTCCAGTCGATCGACCTAGCTGTGACTCCTGGGTTCCTCTCGGTGATAACGATCGTCCCGTTCTGTACGGTCACCTCTCCACGACCTGGTACGCCCTCGAAGCTGGTGAGCGCCTTTGCAATATCATCTGCTCCGATCCCCGCCGAATAAGCCAATGCTGCAGCCGCGCTCAGTCCCGTCGAATAGCTAGGAGCAAGAAATCCCCTAGAAAGCGAGAAAGGAATGTTGTGGTTATTTATCCTCAAAACTGCAGGTGCCCTTTCTCCCAGGAGAAGGCCTTTCAAGATCGTGACCTGAACGTCGCCTCCGCTGCCAAATGTCGTTACTTCCGCCCCTTCGGGCATCTCATCCTCGACGATCGGCTCATCCTCATTCGCGATGACGATCTTGTGCTTGGTCGACCTCACCATCTGCATCTTGCCCGCGGTGGACGATCTGGTCCCCCCGGCGATCCGGTACTCTTCGTGCATATTGGTGACGATGCCAATGTCTGCCAGGCCGGTTCCCCCCAGACTGCATTCAAAGATACCGTAGTCCCAATTCCCTTTCATCTTGGAGAGCCTGAGGATCGTGGCCGGAGCGATTGAAGCCCGTTGTTCCAAGACCTCCACAGTGTTTCCTATGGATATTAAGCCGCTTGAGGTCAGCATCAAGATCTTCTTTCCCTGAGAGCGAAGAATGTGGGCCAGAATGTGGCATGATGACGTCTTCGCCACTGCTCCGGTCACCTCGATTATCGGGTATTCGAAATGTGCCAGCTCGCCCACGGCTTGATGGTGGGTCAACCGGTGTTCATAGGTTGCACCGTTCAGGAATCGGTCTGGGCAATGGATCGGAGAGACCGCCATGTCGAACTTTTCTGTGGGTGTGCTCTCCAACACCCTGATACCTTCGGATATCATTCTGGCTTTGGTGGTCGGGTGGCAGTTGTGGTATATGTCCACTGCGGTAACTGAATCGCCCCTCTCGGCATAGGATTCGGCCAGGACCTCACCTCCGTGGGTAAGGTCCAATATTAGGACCTTCACGCTCAACCCTTCTTGACCCGCTCCCTTATCCTGTCAGAGAGAATGTCAGCGATCCTGGGGTCGGCTCCGATCGGCCCGCAATACCGGAGCATTACTTCCTTTCCGTCGACCGTCATCTTGCCACTGGTCTTGCCTTTCCCTAGTCCAAGAACACCTGGAACATCTTCCGTAAGATGTATGCCGCTGGCTAGGAAGCATGGCTGAACGTAGATGGTGTCAACGCCCTTCGACGCTAACACTTTCAGCCCGTCTATAATGTCTGGTTCGTTGATCTGCATGAACCCAGCGGTGACCGGGCCGAACTCTTGTTTCTTGTCCAGGGTCTTCGCCATCTCCACCACTAGGTCCTTGTTGTATTGCAACTTACTTCCATGTCCGACGATAAGTACTCCGCTTTTCATGCCTACAGCCCCATGTATTCGGTAATTACTGTATAATATACGGTAACCGCTGTAGCGATACGCTTACAGGGTTATAATGATGGATATTCCCTAATACGGGGTATCTCTCCAATAGTTATTCGGTAATAGGGAATATCGTCATACTCTATCAAAACATTGCTCAGAGCATGGAATGGATGGTGGACATAGATCTTTCCTTCCCGCCCCGTTCGGACCGAGGAGCCCGAATATTTCGCCCCGCTTCACGCGAAAACTCACGCCATCTATCGCCGGTTTCGGATTAGGTCTTATCCTAGAAGCACTCACTCATTGCCGTGATATACTTTTATTAGGTTATCAACGACAATTGCCCCATCTCCATCGCTGGATATAAAATCAATCACTCCTCTGGTTTAATCGATAGACAGAGTTGATTCAGCCCAGCATCCTTTATTCGGTCGGAGAGTATGTCTGCGAGCCGCGGGTCTGTCCCAATCGGTCCGCAGCAAATTAACCTGATTTCTTTTCCTTCGACCATCATCTTTCCCCTGCTGCTTCCCTTTTTCAATCCCAGGACGACAGGGATGTCCTCGGTGATATGGATCCCGTTCGCAAGGAAGCAGGGTTGTACATAGATGGCATCGACACCCATGGACACCAACAATCTGATTCCTTCCATGATGTCAGGCTGGTTAATCTGCATGAACCCCGCCACCACCGGACCGAACTGCTGTCGTTCGTTTAGGATCCTAGTCATCTCTATGACCAGATCCCGGTTATACTCCAACTTGCTCCCGTGTCCAACCACTAATACTCCAGTTCTCATTGGTCTCCCTCGTCATTCACAGGTAGGATCGTTTGCTCGATGTTCGGCCAAATATCCATCCTATTCATCTTTGTTCCCCAGTCACTATCAGAGAGAACAGTTCGGAGGTGATCTTTGGTGGCCTCTGATCATCTCCAAATCCAATCGACTCGTTCTCGTATCCGAGATTCTCACATACGATTATCTTGCAGGTCATTCCATGGGAGGTGAGCCCTGTTGCAAAATCAATGATATCGAATGTTGGATCGGCAAGTAGGAACACAATCCTCCCCCTGGTGATTTCCTCCACCACTTCTTCGGCGGCGCCCCCCTTTCCTTTGCCGTGAACGGAAACGACTGCTCCCTTTTCCAACGGGAACTTCAACCTGGCGAAGGCCAGTTGCATGGACGAGACCCCAGGGATGACCTCGTCTCCCAGATGCCCTAGTCCGGCCAACATGGGGTCGCCTGTAGAAAGGATGACCGAATCCTTTGGTAACTTTTCCAAGTTTCCATAGTCCTTTATCACCTCTACCTTGCAGGCCTGGCTGATATGCCCTTTGGCAAGAACAATCGACCTTTCCGATCCGTAGATCAAACCGGCTCCTTCAATCACCTTTATCGCCTCATGCGTAAGCATACCTGGGCCGCATCCGACACCGACAACTATCATCCGCTGTCCCCCAGAATCTTCCCTGTCCGGTCCACGAGCACGACTCTTAGGTCGTTGCGTATTTCTTTCGAACGGCGTAAAGCTTCCATCAACCGTCCGTTCCAACGATCATCTGTCAGCATTTCGTCGACGGTGATGCAGCCCGTTCCTTCCAGTATGTGTGGATCTAGGAATTTGAGTATCAGTCCCGGCATCCCGCAAAGCACAACTTCACCTTTTGC
>CAVWKV010000086.1:0-50240 GCA_963755265.1 uncultured Methanomassiliicoccales archaeon
GCGCCCCGCAGCGCTGGCTCAACTGGCGCGCCGCCGGTCGGTAATTCTGCCCCGTGGCGGCTTCCAAGGCCTGCCGTTCCACCTGCGGGCTTAACAACCGCGTGGCTTTGCCGCGCCAGAGCACCTTGCCCAAGCTGTGATAGCCGCCTCGAGACCGACCGCGCTCCCGCACCATCAGCACCGGCAGCGCCAGCTCGCCCCACGGGCTTAGTAATTGCCGCTGGCGCCAGCGCACCGATTGATAGCGCTCCCGATGCGCCGCCAGCCACTGCCGCTGGTAGGCCGCCACGGCTTGGGCATAGAACTGTTGCGCGGCTTGTTGAACTTGCTGCTGCACCGCTTCCTCCAAATGCTTGACGTTGGTGAACCGTCCCCGTACCGTCAGGCTGACCGATATGGAGACCGCATAGGTCTCTGACATGGGCTCGACTCCATTCCTTGCTCGGTTTGGGTTGAGCCCTTGTTCTTTACCAACTCCTGCCCAACTGACAATTCTCTAACACTAGCCCCATTTTCTTGCGAGCGCTCGACCACCGTCCAGCGCCTGTGATACCCTGCGCGTCCATCAGGTTTAATCATGAACGGCTCCGACTTCGATCTCCATGCCCGAGAAACTCTCGCCCGCACCGTCCCCGGCGTGCTCGGCGAACGCATGCTCGGCGGCGGCGACAAGGGCGCGGCGGGTGCGCTCGTCCGCGCCGACAGCGTCGACGCTCTCAAGATCGCCGTGGACACGCAGTATCCGCGCCGCTATCCTCATCTTGCCGACAAATACGCCGTCCACGTTTGTAACCTCGTCGATGGCGTGACCGTCTGGAAGGAAATATGAGCCTGCATACAACATCATTCGGGAAACTCCCCGACAATTCCGTCGTCACCTTGTTCTCTCTGGGCAACCAAAACGGCGCAACCGCTTCGGTAATGAACTACGGCGCAACCCTCGTCGCGCTGGAAGCGCCCGACCGACACGGCCATCCCGGCGACATCACCCTCGGCTTCGACACTCTCGATGGTTACGTGCAGCGCAACAGCCCCTATTTCGGCTGCATCGTCGGACGCTGCGCCAATCGCATCGCCCACGGGCGCTTCCACTTGGACGGCAAGGACTACCGCCTCGCCACCAACAACGGCGCCCATCATTTGCATGGCGGACGCAAAGGTTTCGACAAGGCCTACTGGCAGGCCGAAACGGTCACCGGCAAATACCCGTCCGTCAAATTCACACGCCAGAGTCCCGATGGCGAAGAAGGCTATCCCGGCAACCTCACCGTCGCGGTTGTCTACACGCTCACGGATGACAACGAACTCATCATCGACTACACCGCAACCGCCGACAAACCCACGCCCGTCAACGACCGAACCATCCAAACCTCTCGTGACCGCCTTATCCTTGATCTGGCATAGGCCGGTCTCCGAATAGTCCAAAGCGGTCACTTCCATTCCGTTCCGGGCCAGGAAGAGAGTGTCCCTGCCCTGGCCGCAGCCCAGCTCCAATATCTTCCGGGCCTTATGGCTCTGGAACACCGGTAAGGCGCTCAGACCGAGCTGGCTTGCATCCTTCCCGAAAAAGTCCTGGTTGGTGGAATATGTACTGTCCCACCTCGACATCTGGTCCTTGCTCGCGTCCGGTGTCATGTAGAGGCCAAGGATTTCCAGGGGATTCATGCGACTTAAAGCTTCGTAAAGCGACAAGACGTCGCCATGATCATTCCGTTCATCAACGGAATTAATTCGATTACCACCCTACCCAGCAACATTTAAGAGGGCCGAACGGGATGAACGTTCATGCCGCTCGGGGACCCGATGGGGGGAGACACTCAATATGATGACAGGGGATTCCTGCTCGGGGTTTCGACCGTGGCAATACCGGTCAGGGACCTAGAAGGAGCCGTCTCGTTCTACGAGGGAACACTCGGCCTTTCGGTCCAGAGGGATTCTCGGAAAGACAATTGGGTCGAGCTTGGTCCGAGCGAGGGCCTGGGGCGGATCGCGTTGTATGTCCCGGACAAAGAAGGGCGAATGCCTGGGGGACCGACCGGGATCATCCTGACAACGGAAAGCATATACGACCTCCACAGGAAGCTTGTTGACCGAGGGGTCCGTTTTGTGGTAAAGCCTGAAAAAAGGCTCATCGGCGGCGTCATGGCGATCTTTCTGGACCAGGATGACAACCAGATCGCTGTGGTGGAGGAGATCGTTCCTGCCGTTGCTGAAGATGCGAGGACGATCAAACCGGAACATGTCGAAAAGGTGGCACCGAAGCGGCCGGTTACCGAATATTGAACTACACCTTGTTTGAATCCAAGAATCGCGCGATCCTGTTGGCGCGGTGGCTGGCCTGTTCCATGCATGATTCGACGTCCTGAGGCGATTCGGCGCATCCCACGGTCATGACCGGGGCGATGCCCTCCTGCATATCGTCCATGAACAGCAGACCTTCCTCGTCCAATTCCATTCCCAATTGCCCGGCCAGGCGAAGCGTTTCCTGCGAGAGACGCAACCCTACGTTAAGGACAACGACGTCCGATGGGACCTCATACAGCTCGTTCAGCAGTGTGTTCTCCCCGCACACCAGGAGCCTCGAGTCCTTTTCCCGCACCATCGCTGGCTGGCCACGAACGAAACGAACGCCGAGACGGCGCGCTTCCTTATAGGCAGCCTCCTGCCCCCGGCCGCAGGTCCTGATGTCGATGTAGAAGACGTGGACCTGCACTTTGGGATCGAGCCTCTTGAGCCGTATAGACTCCTTGACCGCGTTCATGCAGCAATAATTCGAGCAATAGGGCACACCCCTCTTCTCGACCCGGGAACCGACGCACTGGACGATCGAGACGCTAACAGCCGCGGACTTCCCTTCAGACTCCCATCTGGAGAGTGTCCCGTCAAAATCCACCGAGGTAACCACCCCCCTTAGCCTGCCCACCCCGTATTCTGGGATCGCCTTCACGTCGATCGGCTCCATGCCAGTGGCCAGGAGCAAGGCCCTGGTCTCGATCTGGCTCATGACTTGGCCGTCGTTCGCCAGGACCGCCTCGATCAATTCCTGGTCCCTGATGAGATTCCCGACATGGTGACCGAGCATAACCCGAATGCTATGCTCCTTAAGGACCTCATCCTTCAGCCGCAGGACGGATTCCGCTGGCGTGGGTCCCCGAACCACGGATCGCGTGAACGTCGAAGAGCGGCCGCCCAGTTCCATCTCCCTCTCCACCAACGCCACTTTCAACCCGGCGCGGGCGGAGTCCAATGCAGCTTGCATTCCGGCAACGCCACCGCCAATCACCAGCAGATCAAAGCGTTCGACCATCGGACCACAAGCGCGGTCATGCGACATAAGGATTCCCAGTAGGCTATAGTTCACAATAGTTAACAGGATAAATGGTAAATAACTAGCGCTCTGTCAAGATAGCCAGGTCGAGCCATATGCTTGAAGTCGAGAACCTGAGCGTCGAGGTCGGCGGCAAAGAAGTGCTGCACGATGTCAATATTAGCGTCATGGACGGTTACACGAACGTCTTGTTCGGACCTAACGGTTCGGGCAAGTCCACCTTGCTCATGACCATCATGGGCTTCAGCGGCTACAAGGTCACCAAAGGCTCGATACGTCTGAACGGCGAGGACATCACCGGGCTCTCGGTTTCGGACCGGGCACGGAAGGGCATCGGCATGATGATGCAGCGCCCTCCGAACCTGGCCGGCGTCAGGCTTCGCGACCTGGTAAAGGTCACCGGGCGGGGAAGGACCGACCCAGACAAGATAGCGGTGGACCTGGACATGCAGCCATTCCTGGCCCGGGACGTTAACGTCGGGTTCTCCGGGGGGGAGATAAAGCGCTCGGAACTGTTGCAGCTGGAGGCGCAGAACCCCTGCCTGTTCCTGTTGGACGAGCCGGAGTCGGGCGTCGATATCGTGTCCATCCAGAAGGTAGGCGCCAAGGTCAACGAGCTCCTGCACGACAAGATGGGGTGCGCCGGTAAGCGCGACATGACGGGTAGGGCCGCGTTGATTATCACTCACACCGGTGCAATACTGGATTATGTCGAGGCGGACCGCGGGTTCGTATTGTGCAAAGGGACGGTGGCGTGCTCCGGCAACCCGAGGGAACTGCTCTCGGAGATCAGGCGCATGGGCTACGACGAATGCATACGCTGCAAGCTCAACCTGAAGAAACCTAACGTCGAGATCGCCAAGGGGGCATGAGAATGGCCACCGAGACCCTGAAGAAGAAGGCTGAGGAAGCCAAAACGAAGAAGGCGGCGTTCGGCGAGGACATAGAGCTTGAACATTTCAAGGAGGCCAGGCGGGACATGCCGATGGCCGAATCGCTCGAGTCACTGAGCGAATCCGACCGCCGGACGTTGCTTAACGCCGGCGTCATGCCCAGCGGCGAGGGCCGGTCTGGCTCATTCGTCCTCATGGACAACACCGTGGTCCACGAATCGATCATGGGAAGCGGCGTGGAAGTAACCTCGGTCCAGCAGGCCCTGAAGAACCACGACTGGGTCAAGGACTATAGCTGGAAGGCGGTCGCCGTGGACGCGGACAAGTACACGGCAAGGACCTATCTCGAGGATGCGGACGGTTATTTCATCCGGGCACTGGCCGGGCACAAGGTGCAGCTGCCGGTGCAGACCTGCCTGATGGTGAAGAGCGAGGACGCGGCCCAGACCGTGCACAACATCATCATCATCGAGGAAGGGGCGGAACTTGAAGTACTCACCGGATGCTCGACAAGCAAGGGCGTGGAACGGGCCTTGCACCTGGGCATATCCGAGTTCTACATCAAGAAGGGGGCCAAGCTGACGTTCACCATGATCCACAACTGGTCCGAGACCATGGGCGTCCGGCCGCGCACGGTCATACTGCAGGAGGAGGGGTCAACCTACATATCCAACTACGTCGCGCTCAGGCCGGTCCAGAGCATCCAGACTTACCCCACCACGCGGATGGACGGGGCCGGGTCGGTGGCCCGTTTCAGCACCGTCGCCATCGGGCATCCCGGCAGCGAGCTTGACCTGGGCGGTAGAGCGCTCATGAACGCTCCGAACACCAGATGCGAGATCGTGTCCAGGACCGTCTCTACCGGCGGCAAGATCATTTCCAGGGGGCAGCTTGTGGGCAGGGCGCCGGGCATCAAGGCGCATCTCGAATGCAAGGGACTGATCCTGAACGACAAGGGAATTCAGATCGCCATCCCGGAGCTCGAGGCTTACGTCCCCGACGTGGAGATGACCCACGAGGCCGCCGTCGGCAAGATCGCCCAGGACCAGGTCGAGTACCTGATGTCCCGCGGGCTCACCGAGGAAGAGGCGGTCGGCATGATCGTCAGGGGTTTCCTCGACGTGAGCATCATGGGATTGCCGGACCAGCTGAAGGGAGAGATCGACGCGACGATGCAGCAGGCGGACATCGGCAAGATGTGAGGCTTGACGGGCTTCTGCCCATCTTCCCTCTTTACTTACGATAATCGAAGCGTTATAGAAGTGAAACGAAGCCTCCTACGTACGATTCACGGTGGTCCCTCAAAAGCTTTATTTTACCCCCGTTTATATCGGAATGGGGTTAAGTTTGGTGGGGGACACGTATGAATTGGACATGGACAGTGCAATATTGGATGCGATCGGACGCCTTAACAAGCAGGACAAGGCGGAGGTCGCTCATTTTATCATCGATCCGGTAGTGCTGTTCATATTGGGCGCGACATCGCGAAGATGCTTGACGGTCAGCGAGATGGCACCATCCATCAACCTGCCGATCGCCACCTGCTATAAACTGGTCTACCAGCTGGAATCGTTCGGCCTGATGTCGAAGGTGGGGGTATCGAGGACGTCCGGACGGGGGAAGGCTTCGACCTACACCTCGATCCTGAAGTCATTGAACCTGGAACTGAAGAACGGCTCCATCCTGATGACAGTCACCTGGAAGAACAACCAACGCGAGTCGTTCAGGCGCGAATTGAACACGGAGCCGACGAACACCGCATTCTCCCTGCTGGTCGGTCCGATGGAGGCGGCGATCGCGGAAGAGTACATCGACCCGCGCTATCGGAGCTACCTGACCCAGCCGGTCAAGAACGTCGGTGCCACTGAATAAGGAATACTGATTTATTCCGGGTGAGCGCTCCGTATGGTATCGGTGAGCGTTTGAAGGTCACGAAGCGATCTAGAGAAATCGAGGAGTTCGACCGTTCCAAGACCAAGACGGCGGTCATGCGGGCAGGCACTTCGTCCGAGGAGGCTGACAGGATCATCGACAAGCTCGTGCCGACGCTCTACGAGGGAATCTCCACCGAAGAGATATATCGTCGGATACGAGCGATGCTGAACGCTAGCACGGCGGCCCGCTATGGGCTGAAGAAGGCCATATTGGCATTGGGACCGGACGGGCGCAATTTCGAGACCCTCGTGTACCGACTTTTCCAGGCGATGGGTTACCAAGCGCAGGTACGAGAGACCGTACAGGGAAGGTGCCTGACACACGAGATCGACATCATGATGGAGAAGGACCAGAAGCGGTACATGGTGGAGTGCAAGTTCCACAACTCCCTGGCATTGAAGTGTGCCGTCCAGACCGCACTGTACACCTACGGCAGGTTCCTGGACGTAGACGCCGCCTGCGACCTGCAATGCCCTTACCTGATCACAAACACACGCTTCTCGAGCGACGTGGTGAAGTACGCCGACTGCGTTTGCATGACGCTGATCGGCTGGAACTATCCGGAACAGGCCGGCCTGGAGCATCTGGTGGAACGATATCGGTTGTATCCGGTAACCATGCTGGACCTGCGAAAATCGGAGATCAGGACGCTGCTCGAGAAGGACATGGTGTTGGTGACCGACGTCCTGGAAAGGAGGGAGGAGGTCATCATGTCGCTGGGCCGGGATGCTGCCCAGAGGGCGTTCGAGGCGGCCGAGACGATTCAGGGGCTATGATACCACATTATCTGTTATCATTCCATACCGACGTTCCTAACCATATCAATTCCTTTCTGGTCGAGTCTTGAGGTGCCCCCATAGGCTTCAAGCCCTGCAGGGTTTAGTTTATATGAGTGAATCCTAATTCAACGCACAATTAAAACTAAGGAGGGTGAGTTTTGGAATCCAAGAAGGCATTGATCACCGGAATCACTGGTCAAGACGGTTCTTATCTGGCTGAGTTCCTTCTATCCAGGGGTTACGAGGTGCATGGGGTCATCAGAAGGTCGAGCACCATCAATACCGGAAGGATTAACCACATCTATCAAGACCCTCAACAGGAGCACAAAAACCTCATTCTCCACTATGGGGACATGACGGATTCAGAAGCCTTAAGCAACATTATTTACAATGAGCGACCGGAAGAGGTCTATAACCTCGGCGCGCAGAGCCACGTCAGGGTCTCGTTCGACATCCCGGAATATACCTCGAACGTAACGGCTCTCGGCACTATCCGTATTCTAGAAGCAATAAGACGGTCCAAGGCGGATATCAGGTTCTACCAGGCATCCAGCAGTGAGATGTTCGGATCTGCCGAGCCCCCACAGAGCGAAACAACACCTTTCGAACCGAGGAGCCCATACGCCTGTTCGAAGGTCTTTTCTTACTGGGTGACCCGGAACTACCGAGAAGGGTACAACCTTTTTGCATGCAATGGCATCCTGTTCAACCATGAATCCCCGAGGAGGGGAGAAACGTTCGTTACCAGGAAGATAACAAGGGCTATCGCGTCCATTTTGGCGAAGAAACAAGAATACATCTACCTTGGTAATCTGAACGCGAAGAGAGATTGGGGATATGCACCCGAGTATGTGGAAGGCATGTGGATAATGATTAAGAAGGACAAGCCTGATGATTTCGTCCTTGGCACTGGCGAAACGCACACGGTTCAGGAGTTTATCGAAGCGGCCTTTGAATATACTGATCTGAAATTTGATGACCATATCCGGATCGACCCGCGGTACTTCCGCCCGACTGAGGTGGAGGTTCTTAGTGCAGATCCTTCAAAGGCAAAGCAAAAGCTCGGGTGGGAGGTCAAGGTAAAGTTCGACGAACTCACAAAGATCATGGTGGATTCTGACATGAGGGCTGCCGGCCTCCAGCCGATCGGAGAAGGAGACAAAGCGATTAGACGACTCTTCCCGCATCGCTGGTGGGGCGTGGACTGATGCTATTCTGGAAGGAAAAAAGGATACTGATCACCGGGGGTTCGGGATTCTTAGGAAGGCATGTCGTCGAAATCTTGACAAAGGAAAAGGGGGTCTCTAAGAATGATATAATGATCCCGAGGAGCAGGGATGTCGACCTGAGAGTCTGGGAAAACTGCAAAAATGTAGTCAAGGACGTCGACCTCATAATTCATCTGGCAGCCAATGTTGGTGGGATAGGATATAATCAACAGAAACCCGGGGAACTATTCTATGACAACGCGATCATGGGAATCCAAATGATGGAGGCCGCCAGAATCGCCAAGGTTCCTAAGTTCGTGGCTTTGGGCACGATCTGCGCCTATCCTAAGTTTACGCCCGTACCGTTCAGCGAAAATGAATTATGGAACGGTTATCCGGAAGAGACGAATGCCCCATATGGATTGGCGAAGAAGATGATGCTGGTTCAGTCACAGGCATACAGAAAGCAATACGGTTTCAATTCGATCTATCTGCTACCCGTGAATCTCTACGGGCCTTGGGACAACTTCAATCCCAATTCCTCACATGTTATTCCGGCCATGATCAAGAAGGTTTATGATGCCAGGGAGAAAGATGAGAAGAATATTGTGCTATGGGGAACAGGGAAAGCATCCAGAGAATTCCTGTTCATAAGGGACGCGGCAGAAGGAATCGTCATGGCTGCGGAAAGGTTCAATGGCGAAGAACCCGTCAACCTTGGTTCGGGGCATGAAATAACCATCAAAGAGCTGGCCGAGATGATCATTGATCTCTTTCAATACGATTGCACAATAACCTGGGACCGGACCAAGCCAGATGGCCAACCGAGAAGATGCCTGGATACAAGGCGAGCCAAAGAATTGTTCGGGTTCGAGGCCAAGACCGATTTCAAGAAAGGCCTGGCCGAGACTATAAGGTGGTATGAACAGTGGGCAGAAAAATCAGTGAAAGGGAATGAACATGAACCCTTCAACACCTGTTGATAATCGACCTTTTGATTTTATTTGTGAATGTCCATACAAAATCATTTGTATTATTTAGGATATATTGTATTCCGCGAAGGGTCCATAATCAAATCCTGAGTGGAATCTGACTGGGCAATCTACCGAATCGAAGGCATGCGGGCAATGCCAGTTCGTGTTATATCAACCGCTGAACAAATCTTAATATAAAAAAAGACCTTGGCATCCAGAAGATATCAACTTTATAGTATTGATAATCGCGATGGACCATGCTGTTGGTAGAAAACTATGGTAGACCGGTTAATAAGTTCCAGATGGAACGAAATGAAGCAATTCCTACTTCCTCTCAAGGGAATTGCGATCATAGTCATTCTCGGTCTGGCCATCCGTTTACTATTGGCTCCGTTCACATCATGGACCTATGACGTCTATCCATATTATTCCGCCACAATGGATTCCCTTTCGGGTCTTGGTATCTATGGACACGCGATGTACTCCTATCCTCCGCTCTACATGGTTATAACCTACCCTTTCACACTAATTCTCTCACTGTTCCAGGATCCGTCAAGCTTCGCATCGTTTCAACCGAGTATGGTTGATGTTGCGCAGACCACCCAAATACTCGTGCCGTACGTGACAAGCCCGTCTTTCAACTTGGCGATCAAGATCCCTTTGATTATCGGGGACCTTTTGGCCGGTCTTTTCATCTATCATATCGTAAAGGACCTATCCGATGAAAAGTGGGCAAAACGTGCATTCATCTTGTGGTTCCTGAACCCACTGGTTATTCTGACCGGTTCGATCATGGGCCAGTTCGACGTCCTTCCGGCTTTGATGACCTTGATAGCCTTGTATTTCGCTCTCAATCAAAGATATTTGTTAGTAGGTTTTACGTTGGGTTTGGGCACCCTGCTAAAAGTATATCCGGCATTCTTATTTATTTTTTATATTACACTAATTATTTATATCAACAGGAAGAACAGGATTCCGTGGATCTCAATGAAAGGAATAAAACAGATATCTGCATTGGTGACGGGGGGATTGTTAAGCTTGCTGACCATTCTCCCATTCTTCATTTCGTCAGGAGGATTCGTGGACTTGATTCTCAGACGTACTGATTACCAACAATTTGGCGGTATTAGTATTTGGTCGTTTTGGAATATATTCAGTCCAGGTACTAGCCCCGATATTGCATTTCCGAATTTACACATTACCACTTTAATCTATTTAGCGATTTTCGGGGCAGCCATCCTGTGGGCCATTTGGATTGGAAGAGGTCAAGAGAAACAAGAACAGGATCAGAAAATAATGCTAGTGAAGGGCAACATTTTTTTCATAGCAACGTTACTCGTTTTGCAGCCATTGAGTAACCCTCAATATCTTATCTGGCTGCTTCCCCTATTAATCCTTATTGCACCTAGAAATGGCCGGATCGAGTTACTATTCATTTTACTCTCGATTCTTGGAGTTCTGTTCTTATTATCTCTTCAATCATTCAATGCCTTTTTTTATCCTTTGGCGAGCTTCACTAATATAGTAGACATATCAACTCTGAACCATAATATCTATCAATACTACACCTCAACCTCACCATTATCACATAATTACATACTTGGGGCAGTAATTTTTTCGGCAGTAATTTGTTTATGCACCATATTCCTTCCTGAAAAATATGACCCAATAGGCTATCTTGTTAGAAGAAATCGATGGGGGGGAAGCGAATGAAGATTCCGTCGATTATAGCTGTAACACTTATCTCTGCATTGTTCCTCACCTCAATTGTTCTCCAACCAAGAGCAGATTCTGGGTCAATCTCCTTGAGCGTCGAGCAAGAGTTTGGAGGGATTGAAGGATCGGTTCTAGTCAACTATTCTATACCATCTTCTTCTTACTCCGATCCTGTTAATATTGTTTTAATTCCATTGAATAGTTATCGATCAGATCCGATTTTTATATTCGTTGAACAAAATGAGTTCTCCGTAGAGGAATATGCCAGCGTCTTAGGTCTTTATGACCATCTTAGCGCTGAATTGATTAACTTAGGCATGAATCAAACTGTAGAAATTGTTGATTATCTCCAGGTTGAAGAGTTGTTGAAAGGCGGGCCTTCTGTTCTCATCTTGACTAACTCATCCCAGAATTGGGTGAGTCAGAGTTCCGCGATGCTATCGTGGGTCGAAAGAGGCGGGGTTATAATCGGTTTGGGCAATGGGGCTCTGCCATTCATATCCTCGAACAATGTCAATAACTTGTCTGAAGCTGGTTACACATATCGTATAAGGTATGAGTCTTTAGAATATGAAGGTGGACAAGGAGTCTCTACCAGCGCAACAGCGGCCGCATTAGATTTGAAATATGCCTCACCCCGATATGGTATGGTCGTTAGTGATGTAGAGTCATATGGTCAGGCAATCGGCTACCTGTACCTCAGGAATACAGAACTAACTTCAGCCGCGCTAATTCACCGAGGAAATGGAAGCATAATCCTTATGAGCGGCATTATGACACAGCCTTTCACCACATCTATGGAGGATGTTATGGCGAACGACTTGGCGAACATGCTGGCAAGCGGTTTACCCTGGGAGTCTGGTGATTTATATTTATATCAAGTTACAGGAGGTGTGAATTCGATGATTGGCAGTTTCATTGCTCATTTGTCCCCATCCGCTTTAATAGCCTGCTATGCCTTCTCACTTAATGACGATCAGCATCAATATCGGATTTTAATAATATGAACTGCGTTTAAACTCCGGTTAAAGATATAGAAAATTATAACTATGACTAGAATACCATTAAATAGTAGATAGTATTGAGGCAATTAAGAACGATCAATCCGCTTGCGTCAAGTAACCTATCTGAAATGGGACTGCTTTAAGCAAAAGCAAAAGGATAGAACAAACATATTGAGAGAACATGCCTTCTATAGGTATTCTAAATCTAGCTCCTGCCTGAAAGACCTCGGGATAATATCCCATTCGCACCATTTTCCTTGCAGATCGGCCATATTTTAGGTTCTTACGCCAAAGGACACGCAGGTTAGAGGGTTCTATGTGTCGGACTGCATCCTCAACAAGAATCCCCTTATTGGAAATTTTTCTGACTTCGAGGGTCAGTATCGCATCGTCATAGGCCTGAATATTATGCAAGATTTCTTCGGGAATGGCGTCGAAAGCTCTCTTAAGTATTGATCCACGAAAGAACCTGGGGCACAATATGCCATGTGTCTGATCCATGTAATGTTGCACATCTGCATGAATCAGATTCCGGTCTGCCTCGAAAAGCTTTTCCACAAATGTGACGTGTCGATAGGTATGTTCTTCAAGGATGAGATAATCCATACTTTCTATCGTAGTGATGCACTTTTTTAAAGTTGACTCTTCCAAGATTTGGTCAGAATCGAGTAATAGGTAAAATTCAGCGCTTACCGCTCTAACACCCTCTCTCCTCGCCCCAAGCGTCTTTCCTGGATAATCTATGATTGTTGCACCGAATTCATCGGCCAATTTCCTTGTATCATCCTTCGAATTACTGTCAACGATAACCACATTGAAGTCCTGGTAGGTCTGCTTCTCAAGTGATTCAAACGTTTTTGGTAAAGTCGATGCCGAGTTGAACGTCGGGATTACGACAACTATCTTCCAACCCTTTTTCCGGATAGTTTCAATGTTCATGATTGGAGGGGGAGAATAACGAGTGTTGTTAATATAAAAATTGGCTCTGTTTAAAAGCGCTTAGTAATTCACTAAAGATATTATATCTTTCAATAATAGTATTAGGATTTGGTACAAAACTCAATCTTATGAATTCCAGCTCTGACTGCTATAACTTATATTGTTATTAAAACATTAAAGTGTGGCCCAACCTATATCTTCGATTGTCCAGAAAGGCGATTCGGTTGGTCTGCTAAAATATCGTATTACTGGCCCGGGTATTCAAATTTTCGGGGCAGACAAAGGTCGACACTACCTCATCGACGTTGATTCGTTACCTGAGCAACGAATCAATTATGAGGTCAGGATCGACAGATTGTGAGATTCTTTCGGTCGGCGGCTCTTGTCACGGAGGGCGGCTTCGCTGCCCTTCCTCCATCTTCCGGTCCAGTTCCTCAAGGTTTTGGCGCAGCAACGAATCTTCTTCGCCACTTTCTTGACCCCGATCCTCCTCGACCAAGAGAACCGCCTCCCGGCGGAGGAGATGGATGAAGTCCGGAACTGCTGGCTCCCATACCAGACTTTCCTTGACTCACCTTTAATATCATACCTCACAGTATATCCACTGGGTGCGGACATTTTTGCGTTCTCCAAATAAAATATGGACGCACTTCCTCTTGTGATTTCTGACAAGTCTTAGAACATCAATCTCCAAAGGATTTGGGTGATCTTTGGAAAGATGTGTTCGAACAGGTCATAAAATGATATTACACTCTATAAATATAATCTAAAAAAATCTGAATATTGAGTCGACATAAAGGTCAAATATATCTAGGGCGATGCGAGTTAAATTTTAGGTTAATGCTGGATAATACATGAATAAGGTGAAGATTGGTGTAATTCCTGCTGCCGGAGAAGGAAAACGCATAGGATACATAGGTCGTATTCTACCAAAACCACTTTTACCTGTATATGACAAACCGATAATACAAATTGTGATGGAAAATATGAAGAAGTTTGGCGTTGAAGAGGTATATATTCCGGTTTACCATCAAAAGGAAAAATTCCGTACATACTTCCAAGAAAATAAAAACACATTGCCAGTCAAGGTGAATTTGATTGAATTAGACAAACCTACATCGGGGATAGCCAATACCATAGAAAAGACTGAAGATTATATCAGTGAATCATTTGCAGTAATATTGGGTGACGACTGCACTATTTCAAATTCCTTTGATAATATTATCCAGATTTTCGATCAAAAGGATGCCATTGTCGTCGAAGGGGTTGTTTATGAGTTGAACCCAGAAAACCTTAAGGCTGCATGTTGCCTAAAGCTCAACGAAGATCATTCAATCGCTGACATTATAGAGAAGCCAAAGAATCCAACATCTAACATTAGAGGGTGTGGAATATATTTATTTAAGGAAGAAATTTTTAATTATATTAAGAACACTCCGATTCTCCCTCCAAGGAATGAGGTAGAGATAACGAATACGATTAAGTTAGTATCCAAGGAAGGCAGAGCATATGGTGCATTGATTGATGGCATAAACATGAACATCAATAATTGCGACGATTTGTTACATGCTTCGATAAAAGAATATGAATCCAGCCACCACGGAGCTTTTATCAATGTCAAGTGAAAGATGTCCGCTAGTAAGTATAATTCATTTAAATTATAATGGTAAGAAATTCGTAGATTTGTGGGCATCCTTGTTCAAGGTGGATTATCCTAATTTCGAGATAATATTCGTAGATAATGGATCTAGGGACGGTAGCATTGACATGTTCAAAGCGCTTGTTCCGAAGAACTGGGATAAACGAATTGAGTATGTGATTATAGATAACAACGTGGGATATTCAAAAGGGAATAATATTGGAGATGAGCATTCAAAAGGTGACTATTATGTTCTATTAAGTAACGATATAGAAGTTGAGATTAATTGGCTGAAAGAAATGATTAATTTTCTCGAATCAAACAAAGATATTGGTGTTGCACAAAGCATGATGTTTTCAATATTCAATAAAGCCATGCCCGATAAAATGGGAAATGACATTGACGTGCTAGGTTTCAATTATGGATTTGTCCCAACTGGCCAGGTTAAAGAAGTCTTCTATAGTGAAGGGGCGGTAATGTTCATACGCCGGAAAGTTCTGGATGAAGTCGGATATCTATTTGATAGCAATTATTTCATGTTCTTTGAAGATGTAGATTTCTGCTGGCGTGTTAGATTATGCGGGTATAGAATTGTTGTTGTCCCAACATCAGTGGTCTATCACGTTAGAGGTGGGACTGTTCCCGGAATCCTAATGAAAACCGATCCTTTCTATGCCATTACAAATACTCGGAATCGACTCATTACCTTGTTCAAGAATTACGATTCGCCGAGGATGCTACTTTATGTTTCGCTTTGTTGCCTAATTGAGTTAGGCGAGGGTTGCTGGTTAAAGGTGAAAGGTAAAGAGGCCGTCGGCAAGGGCTGCATCATCGGAGTGTGGGAGTTCTTGAAGTATATTCCACGAGAGACAAAGAAACGGAAAGAGGTTCAGTCTACACGGAAATTAACCGATAAACAGATCGTCACGAATATTTTTAACTTACGTCGTTCTTTAAATAACCTTATGTCAAGTGCGAAAGAGCTGGATAGTAGTATCAATGATTCGAAGATAAAAATCTAAGTTGGATTGTTTAGATGAATCTAAGTTGGATTGGTTATTTAAAGACGCAAATTTGGAAATATCATCACCTATTGGCTGTAATCTTCGCTATAGGATTCTCAGCTATTAGCATCAGATATTTACTCTTTGATAACACGAATATTATCACCGTATACCGTGATATTGCACTACCGCCGAGTAGCAGTGTACTCTGGGACTATTATTTCAACGCTTGGTCAAATCAGGGATCATTACCATCTTACGAGCAATTGGCGAGGTGCTGGTATGGACTGCTTCAAATCACGCCTTCGATTATTGTTAACTCTCGGCTTGATTACCTGATGTTATATTCCGAATCATTCCTCATTCCATACTTCTCATTTTATATCTTAGCAACGCGAGCTTTGAATATATCCAAAAGAACAGCATACATTGTGTCATTTGTTGTAGGATTTATTTACTGTTTGAATTCATATACGGTGATGTTCTACTCCCCCCCATATACTTATACATTATCTTATTCATTATTACCTGCTCTTGCATGTTGTCTTTATTTTACTCTTAAGGTCGATAAGTTCTATCCTAAACTGATTTTGGCAATAATAATTACAATGATTGTCACTCTCATAACCAGATACGCGATAATCGTATCGATAATGTGTTGTGTATTCACATTAATCTTCATAATCAGCAGTAATCGCCCTATTCTGACTGCAGTTCGTGCATTAAAAAAGTTGATTGTTGCTGCGATAATTACGATTTTGATTAATTTATATTGGATTCTTCCCGCATATTCAATAAGCAAAGAAAGTACCTTGGAACCAAGTTATGTTCTCACTTATGAGATGAGTTATTTATTCTCTACTAGATATTCAATATTTGATGTGTTGACACTCAAAGCTTCATGGTGGCCATATCTAACTTTAGAACCATTACTTACTACGGGACTAGAAATTATCTTACTGATGATTATCCCGGCTATCGCTATTCTTTCGATTTCTTCGTGGCGATCATATATCAGCTTAGAGAGATTGTTCGTCGGTTTCTTCGCCGCAACATTCTTAATCGGAATTCTACTGTGGACTGGATTGAACAATCCGATTCCATTTCTAGCTGGAATTTATCAATGGCTTATTTTCAACACTCCTGTTACCTTAGGTTGGATGTTCCGAGTCCCCGAGTATTTCGGAGCATTGGCAACGATGTCGGCAGTAATGTTAGTAGGATTTTTCTTAATCAAGCTTGGGAGGATTAGCGAAAGTTCGATTAAGATATTTGGCCGATTTAACTCGAAAAAATTGTTTTCGATCATTATTGTAATAATCCTGATATCATCCTGTTTTGTTTGTTGGCAACGTTTCACGGGGGATCTTGGGGGTAATCTTAGATCTGGTTACACACTCGATGATCGTCAGTTCATCGATAACGCGAACATTGATCGACCGCTTGTCATTTTAGAGAATTACAACGGCAATTTCGGAACTAACCAGATAGGGGGGTCATTTGTTACCGTACCTGGTGACTTACAGAACTATATTGTTCATTTGATCTTATCTGATAATTTAGATGCTGTCTCCAATATTATTAGGATGCTTGGTGCCGATTCGTTGATTTCAAATTTGAATATTAGTAATAATCAATATTTAATTTTGAGTAGCATGAGTTCAGAGGGGGTCAATGTTTATTCGCTAAATAATCCAGGCTTAGAGGTCACTTCTTACAACACCTTAGCATTCACACCAGATATTAATCTAGATATGCTAGGAACGCTAACCAAGATGGGTTTGTTTATACCCATAACATCCGATGATAGCGTCGATGCCAGTATAGCTATCAACCCAGACATTGACAGCATGGTAGCCATATATAATTATTCATCTACAATATATCCATACGACCAAATCATCCATGCTAATCCGGCCAGCTATTGGTCGAAAGCATCGACTAGCGAGCCCCTTGGGGCTGCGTGGTCTCCATATCTTAGTCAATTTAATCTTACATGTGAACAAGGGGATTTCAATAAGGGACTGGCCTTTACTTATTCGAATTCAACCGGTACCTTAGACAACCAATCTATGGATTTGAAATTTAAGATTGGAAGTTCTGGAACATATAATCCAATGACTAGGATATTCCTATCTCCTGCTGGAGGCCAGCTGATGGTGACAATTGATGGAGAAAACACTATTGCAATTAAAACCGCTGACCAATTAACCGGTTTCCAATGGATAACACTTCCTGCAGTCAATCTTAGTAAGGGAGAGCACACCATACGAATACAAAGCACAAATGGATTTAACGCCGTCAATATTGTTTCGTTCATAAATCAAGCAGAAATCAATACATATAGAACATATTGGGGGTCCATTTTAGGAAATATGAAAGATTCGTACCTTCTTGAGGGCGAATCCGAATTTGAAAACATCAACTCATCTATAATAGACTCAGATAATGGGAGTCTAAGCAACGGAGCTGCATTATCTATCCACGAAAACGGATCGGCATGGAATGATTTATCAGTGATCAGAGGAGGCGAATATACTATTGATATTTGGGGCCAGGGAAGCTTCGGACTTTGGATAAATGGAAATAAGACATATAATCTTCAAATGAATAGCTCTATAACAAAGACTGAGGTACTTGTCAATTTGGTGGAAGGAATCAACAACATTACTATTAAATCCAATCAATCTGGCAATGGGATTATTGATCTTATTACCATTACCGATATTGGAACCAATATAAATACCACAATGACTGTGCCCAGTGAAACTGTCGAATCAGATCTAACGGAACATACAGTTATCATTCAAACATCCAGACCTTCAATTATTTTATTATCAGAGTCGTACAATCCATTATGGTTTGCTGATGTAATGACATCAAATGGAACGCGAAAGTACACTCCAGTGGCGATCGATGGAGCAATTAATGGTTACCAAATCAACGAAACTGGTAACTTGACAATCATATTCAAATATCAGCCACAAGAGTCTTTTGAAAATGGCCTTTTATTCTCGACGATTGCATTGGCTGGTTTTGTTCTCGTTGGAATATATGAATGGAAAACGGGCTTCATTCCATTCCGTTCAATCATTGTGAACATTAAGGAAAAAATTAGAAGGAAAAAGCAATGATTTTCCACGTCTTAAGAATTTGTTCAAACATAAGTCGAAAATCTTTATGTATGGAGTGATCTGTTATGATTGAACTGTTCTTTGGAATGTTGGCTGCCTATCTTATTATCTATATATCCCTGCATGTTCGATTCGAGATATCTTTCTATATCGCATTATTATCATTCTTTTCAAGTGGAATAATATCAATAGCTGGCGATTCGACCTGGGCAGAAAATTTTGCTATTTTTTCTCTATTTTCACTAACATGTGGCCTAATTTTATCTGGCTTATTGTTCGTATATAGATCAATTAGAAAAACCAGAAATCTAGATAACGCACCTTTACTCGGAGTTCTTCAACCTATATTGGTAAAAATATTCCACTTGTAATTCATATAAAATTTAAAATTACCAATTTTAACAGTTGAATATGGATCTCTTTAAGTTCGCCTCTCTTTGCCTTGTCTAGCTACCTGAGTTTCAATGTTAGAATAGGCTCATTTTTTATGATTTTTCTATGACAAAGAAAGTTAACAACCTAATCGGCGGAGAACCACCATTAGGATACTATCAGCACCGTAAAGTCAAATATCATGAATTAGTTCATGTTAGACAATTCAATTATATGAAATATGGGAAATTAACATGAAAGCAAAAGTTGATGCTTCATTAATTCAGAAAAATGAGAGTATTACACGGGCTTTGATTTCTATTATCATGCCTGCCTTTAATGAAGGCAAAAGAATTAGATCAAACCTGAAAGAAGCTATCGGAACTTTTCGTTCATTAGGCTATCCTTTCGAGCTGATTGTCGTGAACGATGGTAGCATTGATGAGACGGAAAACGAGGTACAAAAGTTCAAAATAGAGCATCCCGAAGTTACACTCGTATCATATACTAAAAATGAGGGCAAAGGAAATGCATTGAAAGAAGGGTGGAAATATGCTCGAGGAGATTTAATAGCTTTCGTGGATGCGGACCTAGAGCTTCATCCTATACAATTGAAGAGGTTCCTTGAAGTGATGGAAACACAGAAGGTTGATATCGTAATAGGTTCCAAGCGCCATCCAGAATCCATTGTCAATTATCCCCTAAAACGCCGAATCCTCTCAAAATGTTACAATTTACTTATCCGCGGTCTGTTCCAATGTAATATAACAGATACACAACCAGGCCTAAAATTATTCAAGAGAAAAGTCTTAACTGACGAGTTCCCAAGAGTCCTAGTTAAAAGGTACGCCTTCGACCTTGAACTTTTATTAAACGCCCTAAGGGACGGTTATACAATAGCCGAAGTACCGATTGAATTAAACTACGCTAGAGCGAATGGGGGTAGAATTAAACTCAACGACATCAATCGAATTTTCAAGGATACAATGGGCATTTTCTATAGGATTAAATTGACACATTATTATGATCGCCATATTGAGGAAAGTAAGTCTTCTATCGATATATCCGACGTAAATACCGATAAGTAAGGCATGAATATAATGCGACCTCCAACGTTATAGATAATAACACCAAAAATGTAACTTCCTTTTGGGGTTGATATTCGATCGTCACACTTGTCGATCCATTTTCGATTAACCAGCCATTGAAGAACAAGTTTACGCTAAAGTGCTCTGTCGTGCCACTTCCGCTGATCAGGGTCCAACCTTGATCATAATTTTCAGAGAATATCAGATATTTTTGTCCTTTATCAATTATTAGTGTGTGCATTGTTGGATTATTGCCCAAATCGCTTAAAGCCACTCCTTTTTGCAATGTCCAATCTTGGTTCGTTATCAATATATTATCAATGTAGACCGCATCGACCTGAAATGGTAATTGTTCAATATTGGTAATTGAATTAACCGTTACAAATGCCATTTTAGAGACATTATACCAATTCTCCTCGGTCAAATTTTCCACAGCTTGGAGCCCGCCAATAACTGCAATTATCTGGTTGACTTGGTAATAATGAATGTCACTCCAATACGGATTTTCAAATAAAAGCAGTTGGCCGAAAGTCGCAACAAGATGCATACCTGCGTTCTCCAGACCAGATTCATACATTGAAAAGTTAGCCTCAGAGGCGGCCCACCAAGAATTTCCATAAATATACGCCCAATTTGCGTCCTCGTGTAGCATAACATATCGCACGTTCAGGATAGAAAGCATTTTTCCCAAATTGAAATGCAAAGAGTTGTTCACAACCCCATTAGCGATATCGGTGATCAGTTCATTTTCACCGCTATATTCTTGGGTTAAAAACACCCTATCAAATATGCTCGAGCTCGGATCAGCACCCCAGAATCCACCGTTTTCCCAACTGAAAGCGGCATAACCAATCTGGCAATAGGGGAAAGCCAAAACCCGAAAGTCACCTGAAGCGTTGTTTAAGAAATCGTTCGCTTGATAATAGTAGTCAGGTACCTGTACACGGGCTGATGGAATGAAATTGCCACCAGAATAGATAACTTGCCCATCGATATAAGGTAAGGCAACAATAGAAAGCGACAAAATGACGAGAACTGTCCAACTTATCACTACCCATCCTTTTTTCGAGATTTTACGAGGAGAAAAGAGCTTTAGCTTGGGCCATGAGACACTTCCAATAAGATTTGCCATGGAATAACCAAGGAGTAATGAATAACAAAGAGTAAGTAGGGGTCCGAAACGCTGGTAAAGGCTACGAAAAGCGTAAAGAACGGGAAACTTTTCGAATAATCCAACCAGGAGACCGCCAGTAGGTGGATAATATCCATTGATCATGATTAAGCACAATGCTGTGAATCCACCGAGAAGGAGAATGATATGATTTCGAGGTCGTATGAAAAATGCATACCAAGCTGTAATAGCTATTATTAGACACGCAAATATAAATATGGTCGATGAAGCTAATTCCCACCATGAGAACCAATGATCTCCAAGATAGGTACCGTATAAGGCCCAATATCCGGTTTGAAGGGCCGCATTGTAAATTGGCACAGAATTGGACTGGAGTAGAGCGAGGTTACTTACTCCCACTACGCTTACATTTGCCATTGCGTATTCTTCGCTAGCGTTACTTATTGTCGGCACAATCCAGAACAGATTCATTAACAACCACAATAACACCAGAATAATTGCGAACTTGATTACTCGCCCCTTTATCTTTGAATCATAAACTAGAACCATTATCAAACCCAAAATGAACATCCAGTCCACGAAAGCATTCACGGGATTCATGTAAGAGGCAGTCAGTAGCAGAGTCCAAGTTAATACGACACCAAGAATGTAAAAAGAACCGCGTCCTGTTCGTATACCGAAAACAACCATTGCGGCGATTAATGGCATAAAGCAATAAGAATAATAATTAGAGGCAAATTGGTTCCAAATGAAAGTTGATGCAATCGGTGAGAACATGTAAAGAGTTGCGGCAAAAATAGCGCCCTTACGATATCGTTCGCCAAAACCAAGGGCACGATATAAAAGAAACATCGAAACGCCTGAACTCACCAAAATAATATAAAAAAGAAAATTTTGCTCAGAATGGAGGGAGAACCCGATATAATTCAACGAAGCATAGTATAAATTATTAGGTAGAGTGCCTGCAATTGCATGCGGACTGGCAATCCCTGTCCCCCCAAATGGATTCCATTGAAATAATGACTGGATGAACGTCTTTTCAGGTGAAAAAGAGAAATTGTAATCAAACGTATTTATTAGAAGATTAGAAGAATACCAAGTGAAGACGATCAACCCCATCGCCATTATAAAAAGAATCTCGATCAGTTCACAAGAAGTGAAGTTACTACTGATAAACCTAATTAATTTCCAGCGACGAAGTCTGCAAATCAGTGTTGAACATTCTTGTCTCTCTATGGGGCTATTCATGCTCGCCTTAACCCTCGAACAATGATCGCAAACACAATGATGTCACGGAACCAGATATCACAGATTTTTCTTTTATCGTCATAATTATCTAGCCATCTTAAAAAATATGGAATGTCTTCAGTTCAGTCCATAAGTGAACAATTCTTTCTTTTTGGCCCCGATTAACACATTTATTCATATTGTTCCGACCGTTCAATTTTTCATTAAGCAATGACTCCGATTATTTTATTTCAATTTTTGAAATCAAAATGCTGCATTTCGTTTTTCATTCATGGCTCTTCCCTTCGAAAAGATCTATGAACTCCATAGCAGTACGATCCCAAGTATACTGCTTGGCATCCTCCAAAGCGTTCTTTGATAATTCCTTTAGCTCTTCGATATGAGTTAATAATGTTACAATCACTTCTGCCATTGCCGACGGATTTGAATCACATAACCTTCCTGTTACTCCATCTTTTATTGAGTCTTGAAGACCGGGGACTCGATATCCAATTGCTGGCGTACCCATCGCATTCGCTTCTGTGGCAACCAAACCCCAACCCTCCCTAACGGCTGGTATCACAATAGCATGAGCTCTTGATACAAGCTCTGATTTCTTTTCCAAAGGTAAACGTCCAAAGAAAGTCACATCTTTAACGCCCAGCTTCTTCAACTTTGGTTGAAGGTAACCATTTCCGATCATCCATAGACACAGATCTGGCAACTCGGTTTTGGCAATTTCAAAAGCCTTTAGAGCGTGATCTGGCAATTTTACCTTCTTGAACCTTCCAACAAAAATTATTGTTGGATGTTTCTCTTTCTCTCCTACTAAGGACAAAGGTTCGAAGTCATATCCTTCATGTACCAAGTGCAATCTCTTGAAACCGAGAGATCGAAGGTCATCCATTGTCGAGTTCGAAACGGTAATGACATCCGTGTCCACATATTTCTTAAGCCAACGATTTTCCAGGAATCGATTTCCTATATAACTAATCGGAAATGGTGTTTCGTAGAACCAGAACTCCCTTGCCAGTTGGTGTATCAGACTAAAACATTTTTCACCTTTATTTGCGAAGGAGGGGACGTTGAAAGGAATTGTGTTAATCTCGTCTACAACCACATCATACCGATCAGACTGTTTGTAAAATTTCTTTGCCTGCCGATAGACAGTGAAACGGTTTCCACCTCGTACTATTCTTACTCCATCGATTTCTTCTTCCGGAAGACAATTCTTGAAAGTTGCTGAAAATTGTGTCACCTCATGACCCAACTTCACCCATCTTTTCTCAATCTGATGGGTAAATTGCTCAGCCCCACCAGCATCTGGGTTCTTTGGATCTCGCCAATTGAACAATAAAATTTTAATTTGGCAATCCCCCTAAGCCGGTGAAGGAATGGCTATCAAGTCTATTAACGTTTTTATCCTTGGTGAATCTGGCGCTAAACTATCCATTCCATTGGAAATGATGGCTTGACAGTCCTTTAATATAATCACTCTAGTTAAGGAAGGTGTGGTTTAGATCCTGTACCGTAAACAACAAACTCTAATAGACAATTGATGTTTGCGAATTATTGAAGGAAGGGGTCCCTAGGTCCGATGGTTTAGCCAAACCAGCCTTTATTCTGTTCATAGCGACGGTGCTTGCGGGCGGGTGCAACTACATCTACCAAATCTTGATGGGGAGATATACTTAGGCACATCTCTCTATTCAGAGCTCTCCGCCGTCCTCTCATTATTTCTAATAGTGTCGATTCCGACACAAACCGTTAGCACTATGCTTGTGCGTTACATTTCGAAGCTGAGAGCAGAAGGAAAAAATCATGAGATGGCCTGGCTTGTCAGGACCACAATTGTATATATTACGATAATAGCACTAATCACGTCACTGGCAGTCTTCATTGCTATACCTTTGTTAGTTTCATATTTAAACCTAAGCTCGGATTCCGTTCTTATAGTTCTTATTGCTGGTCTTTTTGTTTCTATGCTATACCCGATAGGAATTGGCACAGCTCAAGGACTACAGAGATTTGGGATGGTAGGCTTATCAAATTTTGTTGGACCTCTCGGGAAGCTTTTTTTCGGCGTACTATTCGTATTGATGGGTTATAGCGTCGACGGAGCGTTCGGAGGCGTCGTTGTTGGCAGTGTGGTAGCCTTAGTAATCTCTTACATCTCTATCAAAGACATCTTTCACGGGGAAAGGCAGCGGTTTGATACAAGTGAACTAAGAAAATATCTTGTGCCCGTTACGATTGCTGTCTTATGTTTCACTATACTTACAAATATCGATACGTTTTTGGCCCGCCACTACCTGAGTGGAACTGATGCAAGTTTGTATTCTGCAGCATCTATGCTTGGAAAGATTATCCTCTTCCTTCCAAGTGCTATCGGTATGGTTATGTTCCCTCGCATTTCAGAAGCTCATGCGCGGGGCCAGGGTACGTACGCCATAATGCGAAAGTCCATAATTTGGACATTAGCATTCTCTGGCGTGGCTGCGCTCGTATTTCTCCTGATGCCGGGTTTCGTCATCAATCTTCTTTATGGTTCTTCGTATTTAGCTGCAGCCCCCTCATTGGCTGTATTAGGCATAGCGATGATGCTGTTTGGATTGGCCACTTTGTTTATGAACTTCGGCCTTGCAACTGACTCAAACGTTCTTATTGCGATTCTAGCAACATTTACAATTCTAGAAATCATCCTCATTGCTATTTGGAACGCCTCTCCACTGGAAATCTCTCTTGACCTACTTGCATGCAGCATTGGCATATGCGCGCTAAGCTGGATTAATCTTGAATTGCGCCATAGTTCGGGCAGACTTCATTGACCTTTTGATTATAAACTAGACCGAAAACCCTGACATAAAAGATGCAAATAAACATATCCTTTCAAACGCTAAAAATGTCGCAACAAGTTAGATTTCGTGGCTACTCAATCGGACTTTTTCGATTCATTTGAACAAAAGTTTGCCACTAGGTTTCGAGAGAATCCTAACCGAAGTCATTAATAACCTCATTCTAAATTACATCCAGACTTAACATGAAAGGAATAATATTAGCTGGCGGCAATGGCTCCAGACTCTACCCCTTGACTTCAGGTATCAACAAGCATCTTCTTCCAATCTACAACAAACCCATGGTTTATTATCCTCTATGCACACTGATGCTGGCCGATATCAGGGATATCCTCATCATTTCAACCCCAGAGGATATAGGGAATTTTAGATCGCTGCTTGGGGATGGGAAAGAGGTTCGGATTGTGCTTGAACTATACGATACAGCCATCACCTGAAGGACTAGCGCAGGCATTTGTCATCGGAGACGAATTCATTGGGTCTGATGATGTTGCCATGGCACTTGGCGATAATATCTTCATAGGGCCCAATATGAAGGATCGCCTCAATGAGGCAACACAGAACGTTAAGAAAAAGAAGGCCACGATCTTCGGCTACAAAGTGAATGATCCTAAAAGATTCGGAGTGATCGAATATGATCAGAATGGATCTGTAATATCAATAGAAGAAAAGCCGAAAGCACCTAAATCTAACTATGCCGCGGCTGGGCTATATTTCTACGATAACAGCGTTGTGGAATTCGCTAAACAAGTAAGGCCTTCAATGAGGAACGAACTTGAGATTACGGATGTCAATAATCTATATCTTAATGAAGGTCGCCTCGAAGCAATTCGTTTAGAAAACGGATTTATGTGGATGGATGCTGGCACACCGGATGCGATGTTAGATGCTGGAAGATATGTCCAGGAGTTAGAAAAGAACCGAAAGCAGATGGTCGGTTATCCAGAAGAAATTGCAATAAAGAACGGTTGGATCGATCGACATGACTTGGGTTGTATCCTTTCAAAATATGCAAATAGCGACTATGGTAAGTACATAGTTGACGTATTGGAAAAAGAAGGGAAGGCTTGATCATCTTGATTGGCACGACAACTGGATTTGATGGAATTATCATCATCCAACCAGATGTGCACGAGGACAATCGAGGATGGTTCATGGAGAGCTATTCAATACCTAAGATGCGAGAAATTGGCATAGAAACCGTATTCGTCCAGGACAACCATTCTTTTTCTAATAATCAGGGAGTAATAAGGGGCCTTCATTTCCAGAATCGCCCAATGGACCAAGCCAAACTTGTACGGTGCACCAGAGGCTCAATTCTTGATGTTGCAGTCGACATTAGGCGAGGATCTCCCCGTTATAAGAAATGGTTCGGGATCAAACTTTCCTCAATAAATAAAAAACAGCTATACATACCGTCTGGATATGCACATGGTTTTGTTACTCTGGAGAAGGACACCGAAGTGCAATATAAAGTCGACCGTTTATATTCACAGGAACATGAGAGGACCATAAGATATGACGACCCAGATATTGGAATTGAATGGGGTGTAAGAAATCCCATAGTCTCCGAAAAAGATTCTTGTGCATCTTCCTTAGAACTTGTGGAGAACAACTTACAATAGCCCAAATCGATGAAAATGATATTATCAGTTTTATTTTCTCTTCATTGGATTCACGAATAATAGATTTCGAATTTGTCTCACTCATATCAACCTAACTTTTTTATTGGTGTAATGGTTGTCACAGGTATTGCTTGGGCCGGAATATTCAAGTTTAAACTGCAAATCCATTTCTTAAGATGGGACGATCTAATTTGTCAATAGACGCTCGGTCAACAAAATCAGGAAGATGAAAATGAAAATTTTGGTAACGGGTGGGGCAGGATTTATTGGTTCTAATTATATATATCATATGCAAGCGAACCATCCGGATGTGGACCTAGTCTGTCTCGATTCACTAACTTATGCAGCGAACATTAAGAACCTTGAGAAAACGATTGGAGCAAATAAATTCAAATTCATCAAGGGCAGCATCACGGACCCCTCCACCGTGACTAAAGTCATTCGAAATGAGGGATTTGATGCGGTTGTGAACTTCGCGGCTGAATCCCATGTGGATAGGTCGATTTCGAATCCTGACATATTCATCAAGACCAATATTATCGGTACCCAAGTATTGATGGATGTTTGCCGGAAACTGGATGTTGGCTGTTATCACCAAGTATCAACCGACGAGGTCTATGGGGACCTTCCCCTAAATCAGACTGACCTTAAATTCAAAGAAGATTCTCCTCTGCACCCATCGAGCCCCTATTCAGCTAGTAAGGCAGGGGCAGACCTCTTGGTACTGGCATATTACCGCACCTATGGTCTGAAAACGACGATCTCTCGCTGCTCGAATAATTATGGCCCCTACCAATTCCCTGAAAAATTAATTCCAAAAACCATAATGCTAGCTATCAAAAATAAACCTGTACCAATATACGGAAACGGAGAGAATATAAGGGATTGGCTCCACGCGGCCGATCACTGCAATGCAATCGATCTCGTGGTATCCAAAGGTAGAGCCGGTGAAATATACAATATCGGCTGTAATAATGAACGAAGAAACATCGATGTTGTGCGCTTGATACTTAAAGAAATGGGAAAGGACCAGAGTCTAATCGAGTTTGTAAAGGATCGTCCAGGCCATGATTTGAGATATTCGGTCGATGCCAGCAAGATCACGAAAGAACTTGGCTGGCATCCATTCTATAAATTTGAGTGCGGTATCAAGGAAACGATTACCTGGTACATGAACAACCTGGACTGGATAAATGACATCGAAACCGGAGAGTATGGCAACTACAATCATTCTTTCAAGAACTGACTGGTTTCTCCGTTATCCTGTATCAATCGTTGACGTATTCAGGCACACTCCTTATAAGCCAGGAATTCCGATATGCCCCGGGTTAGAATCAAGATCTTCAATCATATCTTGAGGCATTATCATGGAGAACGATAACATCGAACTGCGCACCGTCAAGGAAGAGGACGTCAAGGTGCTGAAGAGCCTGGCCAAGATCAAGCATAAGATCATCGTCATGAGCGGCAAGGGGGGCGTGGGCAAGTCCACCGTGTCCGTGAACATGGCCATGGCCTTGGCTATGCGGGGATACGAGGTTGGCATCCTGGACGCCGATATCCACGGCCCGAACATCCCAAAGATGCTGCACATCGAGGACGCCCAAATCCAGGGCGATCAGGACGGACTCTATCCGATCGACGTCCCCCCGCATTTGAAGGTCATGTCCATGGCGTTCCTGCTGGCGGACCGTGACTCACCAATCGTCTGGAGGGGACCGATGAAGATGGGTGCCATCAGGCAGTTCGTGGCCGACGTGAAGTGGGGCGAGCTCGACTTCCTTATCGTCGATCTGCCGCCCGGAACCGGGGACGAACCGTTGACCGTCGCGCAGCTCATGCCCGAGGCGGACGGTGCCGTTATCGTGACGACGCCGCAGGACGTGGCCTTGCTCGACTCGCGCAAGTCCGTTACGTTCGCTAAAGCGCTCAAGCTACCGGTATTAGGCGTCGTGGAGAACATGGCTGGGCTCATCTGCCCTCACTGCGGCAAGGAGATAGACCTGTTCAAGGTGGGCGGTGGAGAGAAGGCCGCAAATGAGATGGGCGTGCCGTTCCTCGGAAGGGTGCCCATCGACCCGAGCGTGGTCGACAGCGGTGATGACGGGAAGCCAATCGTATTATCGAAACGCGATTCGCCTGCGACCAAGGCGTTCGACGAGATCGTGGACAAAATTGTCGCGGTCTCCAGGGAGAATGAGCAGAAACGGAAGAAGTGATCGGAATGAAGATATGCGTTACCGTCTCAGAAGGAAGCCTGGATGCCGAGGTTGAAGAAGAGTTCGGGCATTCTCCGTTATTCATCTGCGTCGACCCGGAGACCATGGCCTTCACCGTTCACGACAACATCCTACAGGATACCGACATCGGCTATGGCATCCAGACCGCCGAGAACATCATCAAGTTGGGAGCGGACGTGGTGATCACCGGCTTCATCGGACCGCATGGGATCAAGAAGCTTTCCTCAAAGAACATTAAGGTGGTGGCGGACGAGGAGGGTACTGTCCGAGAGGTCATAGCTCGCTACAATAAAAGGCATCCAAAATTGTGATCATAAAGCCTAGTTCTGAAAACGGACAATTCTATGAAAGTATGTGACTGGAATGCCACTCAGGATAGCAAATGGATTCTGACGGCGTTCATCAATTATCGGCTAACCTGCCATTTCGATTCTCGTTTCCAATTCAGAACCTTCACTTTTTCTTACGAATAATGATTCTCGACAAATGACGTACTTTGAGGTTCCATTTGCAGCTATTCGTAAATAATAGCTGGCTAAGAAATGCTCAAAATCAAATATTTATTAAAATAATTTTAAAAAGAGGATTATGACGGCATTTGACGATTATAATGAACGTTATTTGTTGATGAATAAACAATATTTAGAATATCTATTCGAATATCGTATTATTAAGTTATCAAATCGACAAATATCGTATATTTTCTACTATATTTTTATATAGGACTCATACCTACCAACGAGCCATGCGGCACAAATCCGCTAAGAGAAGACATGGACCGGGGCCTGGCCGGGGAGGAAGATACAGGATCGCCTCCCCCGATCTTTTTGCCAGCTCTATCCGAACTGCGCGCACGGGAATTGAACGTTCAGTGACGAATGTACAGGAGTTTGATGACAATGAGTGAGCAAACGATGAACAAGGTCCTGGGAGCGAATCCAGCACCACTAGGTCTGATGGGCTTTGGAATGACGACCGTCCTTCTCAACCTGCACAATACAGGACTCTTCGGCCTTGGAAGCATGATACTGGCAATGGGAATATTCTACGGAGGACTAGCTCAGGTCATTGCCGGGGTAATGGAATGGAAGAACGGCAACACGTTCGGAACTCTAGCCTTCACCTCGTTCGGGTTCTTTTGGCTCAGCCTCGTTGGGCTGATAGTCCTTCCGATGGTCGGAATAACGACTGGCAATGATGCATCAGCCTTTGCTTCCTATCTGTTCATGTGGGGCATCTTCACAGCCCTGATGTTCTTCGGCACATTAAGGACCAATAAGGCCACGATGTTCGTGTTCGGTTCTCTGGCCATACTGTTCTTGCTGCTCGGGCTGGGAGAAATAACTGGCAATGCTGATATCACCCACCTTGCGGGCTGGGAAGGACTGGCAGTTGGATTCTCCGCAATGTATACTGCAATAGCGCTAGTCCTCAATGAATCGTTCGGACGAACGGTACTACCCATATTCCCAGCAAAGGCTACAAGCGGGAACAAGATGCCCTAGGTGATGCCTTTTCAATGTTCGAACACTGAGACACAGGTGCTCGATCGAACGAACAATGACCGTTCGCTTTGAAGAATGAACCAAATCCAGGAGAGGGAACCAAGCCCTCTCCGAGATCTTTTTCTACTGTAGGGAAGTCGCTCAGAGCTTCAACCCCGGGATCTCCAGACGCTTCTGTTCCGGCCTCTTCGTCGGGACTATCGGATTGGGTCCCAGGTCCCGGACCTTATGGATATAGTCCTCGATAGTGCTCCGGAACTTTTCTGGCTGCTCCTCGTCCACGAAATCGATCAGGAAACGGTCCTCGTCGAAGCCCAACTGCTGCAACACGATCTTGAGCAACGTCATCCGCTTGCGGGTACGGAGATTTCCCACCTCATAGTGGCACCGGCCTGGAGATCCGGCCAATATGATGACCCCGTCCGCCCCGCTGGATAAAGCCTTCAGCACCCATTCTGGGTCAACCCGCGCCGAGCACATCACCCGGATGGCGCGGAAATGGACATCGTTTCCCAGGCGTTTCAGCCCGGCAGTGTCTGCGGCGGCATAGGAGCAATGATGGCAGGAAAAGACGATGATATTAGGGAAAGTGCTCTCCTTACGGGAATTGCGTAACGCCGTCTCCATCTCGGCCACCACCTGGGCGTTGGAGAAACAGGTCTGGTCCATGGCGGCGGTGGGGCAGGCGGAGACGCATGCTCCGCACCCTTCGCACGCCTTTGGGTTGACGTTTGCCTTGCGCTTTCCGCCTGAATCCGGGTCTTCTACGACCTTAATGGCGTTGACGTTGCAGACCGCCTCGCATACGCCGCAGCCAGTGCACCGGGCCTTGTTGACGATCGCGATGTTCCCCTTTTCCGAGGGGAATTGATTTCGCAGTTTGGCGACCGCCATGAGGGTCATGTCCTCGGCCTTCGCCGTCTGCAGGTCCTTGCTCTCCCAGTGTATCCAGGAGCATTGCTCTCGGATGTTGGCCATCTCCAGCATGCACCGGTCGAGCCCGCCGTCCACTACCGCCTGCTGGAAATCCTGTAGGTACAGCCGGGGAGAGCAAGCCGATATCACGACCCGGTCGAGTCCTTCGTCCCTGATCGTCTTGCTGATCGTCTCCCGTGACGATTTGGAGCAGAGGAAGTCATGGATGCTGACATGAGCCACATCGGCTTCCGATCGGACGGACCTCACTATCGAATCGGTATCGATGTTGTTGTCAATGTCCCCGCCGCAGCGGCAAACGAACACCCCTATCCTCTGATTGACGGCTTGATCCAAAATATTCTCCTCCGCGAGTCGATGCAGTATTGATAGGGGCCCAGATATTAATCTTGCTCAGAAATTGTGTCAGAATCGACGAAACGTCGTAGAGACCGTTCCAAGGAGATCGCTTAGGCGAACTCAACTATCATGGCTTACGATACTGTTTCTGTCGCCTTCATGTCCTCGATCCCCGCCCTGAAGGACATCATCGACATATCCAGCTGGGCCTCGATGTTCTCCACGTTGAGGCAGGTGTTCTCGGCCCTCTTGGCCAGGAACTTCACGTCCGCCATCTTCGATGGCCTCATCAGGGACCGGTCAAGGCCGAACACGTCGGCTATGATCATCCCCATCTGGTATCTGCTGAGACAATCGGGGCCGCTGGCATGGAACAGACCCTTGAGACCGCGTTCAGACACCTCCGACAAGACCTTTGCGCAATGCAGAGCATAGGTAGCTGTTACAAACTGGTCCTCGAACAATCGGATCTCCTTCCCGGCTCGGACCGAACGGATGACCCAGCTCGCGAAATTATCTTTGTTGGACAGACCGTTCCAGCCATATAACACAGCCACACGACAGACCGCGTTCCGCTTGGATGAATCGATGACCAATCGCTCCCCCTCCAGCTTGGTCTTTGAATAGATACTGAGGGGGTCCGGGGTCTCGAACTCGTAATACTTAGAACCCTTGAGCCCATTGAACACGTAGTCGGTCGAGACGTACAGCAAAGACGCCCCGCTGAGCCTGCTGGCCATCGCTATGTTCATCGTCCCTTCCACGTTTATGGAAAAAGCCAGCTGTGGTTTCATTTCACATTCGTCAACATCGGTCATTGCGGCCGGTAGCAGGATCCGGTCAGGCATTTCCTTGGCGAAGAAGTTCTCCACCGCCCTCTGGTCGGTCATGTCCAGCGATACTGCTTTCCCGCCCGGGCAGGGTTTTCCCCCATGGTAAGTGGAGACCACTTCATGACCGCGGGAGAGCGTCTCACGCACGAGATACTGGCCAAGCAGACCTGACCCTCCGATTATCACGACCTTGCTCACGGACGAAAGAGTGCTGACCGGATACATATCGGTTGCGAGCCGCCATGGAGAAGACGGAATTACCAAAACAACATTAAAGACCGGTTACGTGGCAGTAACGGAAGCGCTCTTCCTTTCAGGGAAAGGATAAACTAGTAATCATGCATGCTAGTAGCAACTAGACATATATGAACCGCATACGAGCATGTCCGTACTGCGGCAGCGAGGACATCTTTCCCAAAGTGATATTTGGTGGCCCGCTCGCCGGAGTGGACAACAAGGACGGCAGCTATCGTTGCCGTTCCTGCGGCAAACTGGCCGTCCCACTCGACTTCGCAAGCGAAGAGGAGCGCAGTTCATTCCGAGGTGTCAATATGGACCAAAATGACCAGACAACCACGTTCAAGCACATTCCTATCGTCCCGGTGGATACCAGAACGCTATTCTCGATCGGCAGCATCGATCTTCCACTGGGAAGTGTCGCCGAAGTCGTCAGTATCAAGTGGGATGGGGAGCGCCTCGCCAAGACCGAGTACTCAGCCAAGTTCAGCAGGTATTGGAAGGCAGTGTCAGGCCAACGCTATAACGCATCGGAGGTCATGCTTTTTGACCTGGCCGGCATCATAAACGCCCACCCGAACTTCGACGCATTGAGGCAGCTGCTCAAGAGAAAATACAACGTCTGGTTAGAAATCGGGATGAGGGATGAGAACGACCTTTTCGATGCTTTTGCTATGGGTGTTTCAATCGCCGTCGCCGGCAGCCTCTGCTGCAGACACATCGGCATGTTCAAGGAACTGTTCGAGCTGTCGGACAAATGTATTCCGTGCCTATATCTGGATGATGGAGTGGTCTGGGAGAGATCCGGGGCGGGACCAAAGGAGTTGGACGAGGCCATCGAAGCCCTTAAAGGAATCGGGTTCGACAAGATGGCCATCATCGACCTTCCACGACTTGGCACCCGTTCCGGCTTCTCCAAGGAACTGGTCGCCAAAACGTTGGAGCATGGCATTGCGCTATATGTCGGTGGCGGGATCACCGAGAAGGATTTCGAATCCCTTGAGCAAATGGGTGTCGCTGGGGCGTTAGTGGACCCGTTCACCCCGGTCATAGAGGACATCGTCGAATCCCCCGAAGGGAGTGCTACGGCAACCGTTGCACAGGCATCGTCACGATTTGAAGCGCCATCAGGGACTTCTACGAGCAATTCGATCTGAGGTCAAGGTCTGTCAGTACGCCCGTCGGGATTGTTCATTCACCGTCCGGACCGATGAGCCCGCAAAGCACGGCAGGTGCCAAGAGTAATGTCACGGAGCAAAGATTCGCCCGAAACGCTTGATGGACAGCGTTAGGATTATGTATGCCAAATCTGGTTGAGGGCTGGGATTCCGCCCAAGAAAGGGCGTCTAGGAGAGCACAATGGGACTTAACGGTATAGCCTTCGCCATGATCGGCCTGATCTACGGGCTGTGCCATTGGATCTTCTTCTGCAGCAGCACCAAGGAAGGGCCGGAATGGTGGAAGAAGAAGTCCCGCCCGGAGGACATGGTTCCGGAACAGCCCATCGGTGCCATGGGCTCGCTGGTGGCCGGCATAAGCCTTTTCCTTTTGGCATTCTGGCTGATCTGGAACCCTGGTTCCAACCAGTTCCTGGTGATGGCCGTATCCGGCATAATGAACGGCCTGCTTTTCATGGGCACTGCGGTGGTGGCATTGAAAGGATGGGACTGGAAATCCATCGGGAATGGGGGTATCGCCGTCTCCGTAGCCCAAATGATCATCATCCCATTCGCCGTCTATTGGGGATTCCCCGTTGACGCTGGCCTAGGACTGTTCATATGGGGGGTCCTGGCCGGCTCATGGGGGCTCGTGATCTACGGGAAATGCTCCTTGAAGGTCCTGCAGTTCAACCTTGTGTTGTCGCTAATGGCTGCCTGGTGGTTCTTGGTGTTCTATGGCAACATTCACGTGCCACTTTCCATCATCACTAACTTCGACAACTCCCAGTCCGGGGAGATCTGGGCGCTGTTGTTCGCGATCCTCGGTGCAGCCCAAGTGATTATTCTAGGGGTCTCATTCGGGAAGGGAAAGAAGGCTCTTCCCTAAAGACTGACGGACCTCCCTAGCTTCAGGCAACAGAGAACATTAATAACATCACGGCACAGATTGTACCCTCGAGAAATAATGGTTGATCTTGTTGGCCTGGTCCTCATCATCATGGTATCGCTCGTTCCGCCGATCCTCTACCTGATCTGGATCAGGAACGCGGAGTTATGCCGGCGAGAGTCCATGGGTTCGGTCCTGATGGCGTTCGGTTTCGCCGCCGTGGCATCACTTGGGGCGGCCTATATCATCGAGACATTGCTCGTTGGCGCCCTGTTCAGTCCCGGCAGCGTCCTGAGCCGTGGGTTCTGGGGGATCCAGCCCAATGACCAGAACGTAGAACTGCTCATCCTAGCCGTGTTCATTGCCCCGATCGTGGAGGAGTTCACCAAGTCCTGGGCAGTGCTGGCCATGAGATCCCAGCTCAATGAGATCGAGGACGGCCTGGTCTATGGTGCGGCGGCCGGACTAGGATTTGCGGCAATCGAGAACATCCTGTACAACGGGTCCGCTCTGGTACAAGGGACCGAGGTTTTCCTTGTCGTTGCCATAAGCCGCGCCTTGACGTCGACGTTGCTGCACGCCTCGGCCACCGCCATTACCGGATACGGCATAGCCCTCTCTAAGTTCCATAAGATGGCCGGCCATCCTCAATCCTGGGCGATCTACTATGCCGGGGCGGTGCTTCTTCATGCTTTCTTCAATGTGTTCGCGATCATGGGCAATTTCGCTTCGGACGTTGCGTTCGTTTCATTGATCGGGCTAATCTTAAGCTTCCTCTTGGCCTGGATCGTCTTCACATGGATCCGAACCAGCATCAAACGCCTGGACCGGGTCAACGGCTGTCTTAGATGAGGCTGGAAGAGACCGCTGAATAACCCATCTCGTAGGCACGAGAAAGGTCCGATGTGTGGGTCAGTATGTCCCCCTCGGACTCGATCCCCGGAACCGTGACCTCTCCCTGGTAGGAGATGCCGACACCGATGAAATAGGAACGCACTTCGGACAGAACGTTCTTGAAGTTCGCGTTCTCCATCGCACCGACTGCCAATAAATATCCATGTTTGTCCATGAGCCCCCTACCTTTCCTCTCCCTGTGCCATAGGCATTGGCCCCTATCGATCACCGCTTTGAGCTGGCTGCTCATCCCAGAAAAATATAACGGCGTCGCCAGCACGACAACGTCTGCGCGTTCGATGGAATCGTAGACCTTCGTCATGTCGTCCATCATGACGCAATCACCGGTATCTTGGCACTTATTGCATGCATTGCAGCCAGAGATGTCCAGCCTGGTGATTTCAAGCAGGACCGTTTCGGCCCCCGCGTCCCTTGCCCCTTTCATGAAGGCATCAAGAAGAACTGCGGTGTTGCCGTGAGGGTGCGGACTCCCCAATATTCCTAGGATGACGACCATTTGCTCACCCCGGCAAATGGAGGGAAGGACGATCGGGACATCATCTCACTTTGCAGGTTTCTAGGTTCTCGACGATGCGTTCGCGCAGTTTGCTGTAATATTGGAAAGTCTTGATGATGTAGTCGCAAGCGCCTTCTTTCATTGCCTCGAAACTGAGGTCAGCGTCGTCCATGGCAGAAACGAAAACGATGGGGATCTCCAGGCCCAAAGGCCTGACCTTCCTAAGCAGGTCTATCCCGTTGATGTCGGGCAGCTTGTAATCGAGGATCACGATGTCATACTCTCTGGTCTTCAGCTTCTCTATGGCTTGCCCACCGGTATATGCGGCATCGAGTTCGAACTCGTCCTTCGGCAAGAACTCCGAACACAATTGGATGTGTTCCACATTATCGTCCACCATCAACACCTTGATCACAGATTCACCCCCGAAATCTATCTTACTTACCCGCGAAAAAGCATAACCCATTCAACATATTTCACACTACCCTCGGAATGATCAAAGAGAAGACCGAGCCCTTAGTGAAATCTTCGCTCTCCCGATTGTCCACCCATACCCTTCCACCATATCGTTCGGCCAATGCGCTGACCACGGAAAGACCGAGGCCGTGCCCTTCTGCGGCCGACTCGGAATCCAATTGGTCAAATCTGCGGAAAAGGAAGTTCTTCCTGTCATCCGGTATCCCATGGCCGTAATCGGCCACGGTGATCCGGTAGAATCCGTGATCGTTCTCGGTGTATTCCGCCACGGTCACCTCGATCGGTTTCTGGTCACCATATTTACAGGCATTGCTCAACAGGTTGTAGAACACGTCCTTGAGAAAGCTGTCCGCGTTGACCATCAGCTTGCCCGGCAGACTATTGAACAATATCTGGATATCGCCATAGAGTGCGTTCATCTGGATATCGTGTATTGCCTCTGAGAGTATGGGCGACAGGTCCAGAACCAGCAGAGGGCTCTGCTCCGTCGCCTTCAGCTTCCAGAGCTTGCGTACATCGGAGATCAGCGAGGATATGTTCTCGGATTGGGCCAATGCGCTCTTGACATAACGCCGCTGGCGGTCGTCCAGCTTGGGGTCCGTGAGGAGCATCTCCAAGAAACCATGTATCGGAACATTGTAATTGGCGACATCGTGGGTTAGCAGGATGTTGTATACCTGCTGACGCGATGCCCCTTCCTTAACCCGAGAGAACGTACTGGCATTCTTGATGGCGGTAGCGGCCAGAACAGAGAACATCTCGATGAGCTTATACTCCTTCATGGAGAAGGGCTGCCCCGGCCTTTTCTCCAAGGTGATCACACCGAGGATCTCATCCCCGAACTTCATTGGAACGCTGATCAGCGAGCTAGGCTCGTCCGGGGTTCCATCGATCAGGGCCGAGCGTTCGTCAAGGTCGGCCCTTTCCAACAGCATACCCTGGCCGGTCTTGGCCACCAGCCCGGTGATGCCCTCCCCCAGCTCGATCTCCATCCCGACCACGTCCATTGGCGTCTGGCATACCTTCTGCGTGCAGCGCAGCTTACCTCTCTTATGGTCCATTTCGAAGAGGATACAGTTCTCCGCGCTGACCAGTTGCCTTGCCTTATGCAAGATGGCGACCAGGACCTCGCTATGGTCAAGGGTGCCCGACAGGACCTTCGACGCCTCGTAGAGTATCTGGAACTCGTTGTTACTGCGGACAAGTCGACGGTGCAGCTTACCGTTACGGTGGGAAATCGCCACCTGGTTACAGAACACTTGGAGAACGGTCTCCTTGCTCATGATGTCGGTCATGATATCATAGCTGCCAAAGATGGCACATCCATAGGCCTCGCGGCGGAAGTGCACAGGGAGGCATATGATCGCTCGTGGCTTCTCGAAATGGACCGATATCCTCCTGTCCTTTTGCAGGTCTTCGGAGGTGAAGATGTTGCCGTTCTCGACACTGGTGTAAAGGGGGGTGCCGTCTTCCAATAAGGATTCAAGCAATGTCCGGCCATTCCGGAAATCGATGCCTGAGCAGAACATCTGAGGAATGTTACCTTCCTCTATCAAACGAAAAACGGCGAAATCAAAATCCAGGGCCTTGACCATCCTGATCAGTTCCTGGTCGATCGATTCTGTCGGATCGAGGTTGTCGCTAATGTCCCGGGTCGTTTCAGCCAATATCTCCATGTGCCGACCCAATTGCTCTATTTCCTTCTCCATTCTGACCGCTTGAGTTGGGTCGTTGGTCAGGGCCAGCACACCAGTTATGTTACCGGCATCGTCCTTGAGGGGGGTCAGCCTCCAATTCATGAAAAGAGTCCCTTGGGTGGAAAGCAAGGGTAACTCCAGCATGCGGGTTCGTCCCGAAAGACATCCTGGATGGCCTGGTTTATTTCGGACTCTTCGATCTCCTTCGGGTCCAGGATATCCATGATCTGTGAACCGAGCACTTCGGTGCTGGAACGGGCCACCACGTCCTCAACCGTCTTGTTGTAAATAACGATCTTACCGCCGCCGTCAAAGGCCACAACCATCAGGCGCACGAAGGTCAACAGCTCGTCGATCAGCTGCGATGACAGATGCATCGAACCCATTATGGCGTTCCCCATCTGCATCCTGCGCCCGAAGACGCTGATGCCGACGACCCCGTCCTTCTCCACGACCGGAGTGACGTTCAATTGGCAGACGACATCTGTGCCACTGGCCGCATGAAGCCTGGTAGTTAAGCTTCCGGCAGCGTGAGCGTCCTTTGAGCATCTTTCGATTATCTCTGAGAATGTCGTGGCATCTGACCCACGTGCCAGGTCGGACATCTTAGTACCTAGCATCGAATGTTCTGGACAATCCAGGGCAATCTCGAAGGCCCTGTTATAATATCTAAGGTGACCTTCCAGGTCAAGTGAGCACATCATGACTGGTGCTGAATCGGCAACGTTATCATTTGATGTCGATGGAATAGGCCAAACCTGTGGTTCAATGTTTTTCTTTGACTCGTCCTGTTCCACCAAGGAGATCAAACTACCAAATCACATTCTGGGACATGAAAGCATCGATTCGGAAAACCCTTCTGAACGCATGAACTGCCGTCGAAACAGTATGTGTCGAGGTCCGAATCATGATTCCTTCATGACATCAATCGGACCGACCGCAAGACAATGCCAATTTTATTGCTACACCTAGCTATGTGCGATGGAGAGGTTCAGCGTGGTCCTGATCGCATTTGAAACGTATTTAATATTTGATTCCGTATTATATTTTAATCAATCACCTATCTCGAGTATATTTATTAGATAACATCACTTATCCAGCAATTAAAAAATCATGACTATTTTTGAGTCCTCTAAATAATCTTACGATTACCATAAGATTCACTATGTTCATATAACAAAAGTGTGTTCGAAGATTATAGAGGCGTCCGGAGAGGCTCATCCCCTATTCTCCTCCTAAGAATAGCAAATTATTCCACCTTGCAGAGCCTTCCCGGGCCTCTTTCTAATGATCGTTTTAGGCATCCTTCGGTTTTAGTGGTCCCGTCCAGCCAGTTTTTGACTAGCGGATGCGAGCACCGATAACTTGAATATAGTGCATCTGTATAAACCTCCGTTCAGGGTGCTTGGATGGATGAGGGTGACTTCACCAAGGCTCGTTCGATGCTTTTTCCAGACAAGTTCTTGCGGGGCATGGCGCTATTGACGCGATACCCCAAGTATGCAAGGATTTCGGTCTGACTGGGACGGCATTGATCGTAGCCGGTGACAAGACCATGAAGGTCGCAGGGGACGTTGTATCCGAAGGACTGGCCAAGAACGGCTACGAAGTTCAATGCATCTTAGTCGGAGAGGCCACTGAGGACAATTTGAAGAAAGTGGAACAGGCCGCAAGAGAATCAAAGGCCAGGTTCCTTCTCGGTGTCGGCGGTGGAAGCAAGATCGACCTGGCTAAGATGGCGGCGCAGAACACGAACAGTGAGTTCATCTCTGTGCCCACTTCAGCTTCTCATGACGGCATCGCATCCAGTCGAGCCTCTATCCGCAGCAGCAAAGGATCGATGTCATTGGACGCCAAGGTCCCGTTGGGAGTGATCGCGGACACAGGTATCATCGCGAAATCGCCCTACAGGTTGCTAGCTTCGGGGTGCGCTGACGTAATCTCGAATACCACCGCCCTCATGGACTGGGAATTCGCGAGAAGGTTGCGTTACGAAAGCTTCAGTCGATCGGCGTTTGCGCTATCGACCTATACTGCGCAAACCATCATCGACAATGCGGACCTTATAAAACCGAATTTGGAGGAGTCGGTCTGGATCGCTATCCGGCCGATAATAATATCTGGAATCTCAATGAGCGTGGCGGGGAGTTCCAGGCCAACCAGCGGTTCTGAGCACATGTTCTCACACGCGTTGGACATAATAGCACCGGGAAAGGCATTGCACGGGGAGCAATGCGGAGTCGGTTGCATCATGATGATGTACCTGCATGGCGGGGATTGGGTCCGCATCAGGACAGCCTTGATGAAGATAGGGGCGCCCACATCGGCAAAGGAGCTGGGCATCTCAAGAGAGCAGGTGATCCAGGCGTTGGTAACGGCCCACAAGATCAGGAAGGACAGGTTCACCATCCTGGGCATGGGGTTGACCTATGAGGCCGCCGAGAGGATCGCCACGATAACTAAGGTTATCTAATTGGACGGTGAGTTTGATGGTCATAGTCACGTTAATTGGAGAGAGACAGGCGAAGGAAGGAATCGAATTCGTCTACCGCGGACCGCTAACGGAATGCAAGGAGTGCAAGCTGAAGACGGTCTGCTTCAACCTCGACGTGGGAGGTCGTTACCGGATCAGATCCGTCCGGGATGTGCATCACGAATGCAAGATACACGAGGACGGGGTGAGAGTTGCCGAGGTCGAAAGGGTCAAGATACCAGGGTCGGTCAGTAAGAAGGCGGCGCTGGAGGGTTCCACTGTGTCTTTTGAGGATATCAAATGCCGCACCCTGGGATGCGCCCATTACCGTCTGTGCCACCCGATCGGACTGGAGAAGAATGCCAAGATGCGAATTTCCAAGATACGCGGGGACCTGGAGTGCGCAGAAGGCAATATGCTGGTCGAGGTAGTCTTCGAATAAAGAACATCAACGAGGGCTTTGAATGACCGTCCCGCTGGTTGAAAAAGTCGTCGAGGCCCGGGTTGGGATGATAAAGAACGAGATCTCCAGGTTATTCCCCAATGCCAACATAGAGGTCATTATCCTCCAGGACGGCAGGGCCGTGATCAAGATGATCGAAGAAGGATCGGTCATTGGTATGGAATTCGTGGAAACGGTCGACACCTGGGACGACCCAAAACGATATCGCGATTACTACATCGCACTGGTCAATAAATGTCGGCTCGGTGTGATTGTGCCAAACGAGCATGCACTGAGGGCCAGGTTGAGGATGCTGGAGTTCAATCAACTCTGGCTGTTCTACTATCAAGTGTACTCGTACGACTTCGAGGGTAATCTGAAGAAGATCGGACGCCCCTATGATGACCGAACCGGGTCTGGCCCGATCGGCCCCGTTCCCGGATACGTGTAGGAAATAGGTCTTGGCCTATCGGAACTTCTCTCCGGTGAGGCGCTCATAGAGCCCAATGTACAGTTGGGAGACCTTCTCGACCATGTCCAATGGAAGAGCGGGAATGTTCGGTTCGGGCGAATGGTTCTTGCGCGCCAGCATGAGCTTCTCGTGGTATCCGATGTCCCGATAGTATTGGCGGACCATTTCCTTGGACAGTTCGATGCACTTGCCCTGGGCATACTGTGCCGAGTCCCACCAGCGGTCCTCGTCGGCCGTTCCAAAGGTATCCACGATCATGAGACGGCGCTTCTCGTCATATGCGAACTCCTTCTTGCCGTCGACATGGATCAGCCCCCTCTTCCCGACCTCTGTGGCTATAAGCGAATCTATCTTGCCGATGACCTCGAACACATGATCATATTCTTTGTCCGTCAGGCCCGATATCCGAATGGCCTCCTCGCGGGTCAATTCCCGATCGGTCTCCTCCAATTTCGTGGTGGTCTCGATGAAGTCCTTTGGGAGCCTCTCACCATAGGCTGGAGCATGCCCCTTGGGGTAGCCCATCATCTCCGGGGTGACCCCCCCTTCCTTTACCCGGTCGTTCAGCGAGCCGGCGTTATAGTGGCGGCAGATGAATTCCAGCGGAATGAGGTAATTGGTGGTTTTGTGGTTCAGCTTGCTGTAGTCAGGGATGACATCGACGCGCTTTACCAACATACGGTTCGATCCGTTCATCTCCTTGAAATCAGAGTGGATTCCGTTCTCCTTCAGTAACTTGAACCAGTGTGCGGAGGTGCGGCACAGCGTCTCCCCCTTGAACGGTATGTCGGAAGGAATGATCTTGTCGAAAACAGATATATTGTTGGTGAACTCGAACTCCAACGTGTTTGAGTCTACTTCATAGACCTTCTTGACCTTGCCGACGCGAAAGAGCTTCTTGTCTGACATCGGCCATGAAATCGAAACTCCGCTAATAGCCTTTTTGGTCAGGAACTGGGCCATGCCATGCTGCTCAGATCATCTCCGAACCAGCGTGCACCACGATCCCTTTGTTGGTGATCTCATAGGGAGTGATCTTCCTCGAATGCGTCGTCCGCCTCATCTTGATGATGCGGAGGGACAGTTGCATCTCGCTCCTCTCCACACGGTCCACATACCGAAGTGAGATTACGCCGTCGGCAACGTATTCGACCAGCCCATCCCTCGAAGCCAGTGGATTCTCGTCCTTGGTCTCCGCGGTCATCAGGCAGGTGGCGTTCGTCCTTTTGATCATCTGTGACAGGTTGAACAGGTTGATCCTGCGTTCGTGCTCGTCCTCGAACAACATGTTCAGAAGCGAGACCGAATCGAACACGATGCGGCTGGCCCCGAACTTCGAGATGAAGTCAGGCAGCTCGCTCTTAATCCTAGATATGGTCGTCTTAGCATCACTGGGTTCGAGCTTCACGATCACCATCTTCTGCGAGTCGATCAACGGCTTAAGGTCCCATCCATGCGACTTCGCATCCTCGATGATCGAGTTCTGGTCCTCTTCCAACGAGATGTAGATGCCCTTCTCTCCGTTCGCCAGCCCCTGATTCAGGAACTGCAATCCGAAAGTCGTCTTTCCCGTACCGAACGATCCCATGACCACGAACGTGTGCGACTTCGGGACCCCTCCTTCCAGGAGCTCGTCCAAACCGTCTATTCCGGTCTTTACTCGATCCATTTTCTCACCCAATCCTTTCCGTATCAATGACCACTAGGCCGCTCTGGGCGGTGACGGTGGTTGCGAACCTTGCAATGCGCTCCATATCCAGGTGGGGCAGGATGCTCATGAACTTCTCCACATACAGGTAGCGTTGCCTCTTCGAGGATGATGCGAATCGGCTCCATTCGAAGACCAGGGCGCCATCCACTGAGTCCATGATCATGCGCTGGACCCGGTCGTCCACTATGTCCTTGGTCAGCAGCAGGTACACCACCCCGCCCCACTTCTTGCTCACCCGCTGCATGCCGCGCAACACTGCCACAAGGTCTTTGGGGTCGATCTTCTGGTTCAGCACCAGGTCAGTGAGGGAATCGATGATCACCATGCTCTTGGGGGCGTTCTGATCTAGGTAATTGACAAGGCCTTCGAGCACGTTCTCATCGTCACCAGCATTGGAGAAAAGCGCGGATGATGTATCACCAGACCAACCCTTCGGAACAACCGTCTGCCGGAAATATTTCGCCGAGAAGTCCTTGAAGACGACGTTCCGTTCGAACGATTCAAAGAAGTCCACATTGAAGGACATCTCGATCTCCTGCAGAATGTCCTCCTTAGACCTTGAGAATGTGATGTAATGAATTGACTCCGGCATGATCTGTTCCTTTACGCTGTGGCCAAGGAAGAACTCGGCCGAATCCGGGTTCTCCCTGATCAGCGATATCTTGGCCGCCGAGGTCAGCGCGTATTCCTGTTGGCCTGCTCCCAGATCGCCTAGGAGGAGGACCACGGAGCCAACCGGCATACCGCCCTTGATGATACTGTCAAAGTCAGCCACTCCCGTAGGAATCCGTTTCACTGGTGCATCCATACCCTTCCATCCTACAACATTATATTGTTACATGGATTAAAAGCATTGTATCATGCGCCAGATTTGTGCTCTAACACGTCAGTTCAGGGCTTTAATAATCATTTCGATAAGATGATCAGCGGCGGACCGCTTCACCATCGCTCTGTCCCCTTCGATCTGCATCCTCTCGATCCAGATATTGTCCCCGTCGTCAATGGCAAAATACACCAAGCCCACCGGCTTCCCTGGCCTTTCTCCCCCTGGACCGGCGATGCCGGTGACCGAGACACCGATGCTGGAATGGAACCGGCCCCTTACCCCCGTGGCCATTTCCAACGCGCATTGCTCGCTCACGGCGCCCTGATAGGCGATGGTCCCTTCTTTGACCCCCAATAGCTCGATCTTCGAACGGTCGCTATAGCAAACGACAGCACCCAAAAAATATTCCGACGAACCAGGCACATTCGTTATCAGGTTGCTTGCCAGACCGCCGGTGCAAGACTCCGCCAACGAGACGGTCACGCCTTTTGACCTAGATATCTTCCCCAATTCCTGTTCCAGAGTCATCTTCCACCTTTTTCTTTGGGCTAGGTGCCAGGTCACGGATCCGGTTGATTCCGTCGATGTCATCGATGACTTTAGCGACAGCGGGTGGGACGAGGTCCCTCCATCCGTTCCCTTCCGACATCCTGCGCCGGATCTCTGTTCCTGAGTATATGTTCCGGTTGAACATGGGAGAATCCCGGACTTGAAATGCTGCTTCAGAGAATAGCCTCCGGGTAAGGTTGTTGTTCGTGAAAACGACCTCAAAGGGGGGAACGAGCGAGACCACGTGGGACACCCAGACCGAATAGCGGTTGATATCAACTATTGGGACCAAGAAATATTCGTTCATTCCTTCGTCCTTGAGTGCGCGGGAGATCATAAGATGCCGCTCTCCGGCGGTGAAAGGATTATCGACGGTATGGGAATATTGTGCACTGCCGATGCCGATGATCATTGAATCGCATTTCTTGGCGATGGACCGCACGACTTCAAGATGTCCCTTATGGAAAGGCTGGAAACGCCCAATTAACAAACAGCTCGAGAAATGCTCCGGTTCGTCCATTGTATGATCAAGGTCATTAATGTTTAACTGGCTATTTGAAACATATTTTAGTTGGGATCAAACCGGGTTCATGTTTGCTGATCGGATTTTTGATAACTCAATTAATCCACATATATTATCAATAATGAAATTAGGGCTTCGATTTATCCAAAGTCATTATTACTCGTAAATCCAATCCTGATAATTATGACGAAGGCGTCTTATAACAAGAGAGGAACGATGGCGACCGGGTCTATGATCATCGTCATAGCCTCGATATTGACCTCCGGCGCCGCAGGCACGGTTATCCTGAGTTCGGTCCAGAGCACGGGAAATCAGGCTACCGCCGTAGCGGACGACACGGTACGGAACCTCTGCGACGGTCTTAATGTCGTAGACGCTACAGGACAATACTCGATCAATAATCTCACGGAACTTCAGTTCTTGATGAAGCTGTCACCCGGCAGCGACCCGATCGACCTGACCAAGGTCATGATATTCGTGACGACACAGGATGGAGAGACACCCTACCAGTTCGAGAACAGCACTCATACATTCTCCACCTTGATATACTCAGGGAGCAACAACACGGTATTGATCAAGGGTGAATTGCTGCAACTGTCGATTCCAGGCCTGAACATACCGGCAGGACAGGAAGTAATAGTAAAGGTAGTCCCGGAAATGGGCCAGATACTATCCATGGATTTCACTGTGCCAGACAGCCTGGGCAACGAGTTCGCGGTCCTTATGTGAGAACGTCAAGCATCCATCCGATGTGAAAATAAAGACCCGTTAGGCTGGATCATCACCGCCATCTCGTAAAGTCGATTTCAACCTGATTGGGCATCCCGCAACCGTTAGTTCACCATTTAATGAAATCCGACGATTGGATCTCGGCACATGGATGGAACGGTCACAGATTGCCGCCGGATGTCTAGTATCCTTGATTTTATCGATACTGCCGCTTCAAAATCGTGAAATATCAACAAAAGAAGAAAAGAGAAAGGAATTGGTTTGTTGACGTTTAGTGCAGGTTCGGCTTCACGCTGATGACCGGGGCGCTGTGCTCAAGGAGTTCAGCCAGCTTCTTTAGCAAGCCCTCCTTCTTCACGCCGCCGACCAGCGCGTACTTGAGTACCTCGCCCATGTTCGTCACCGGGATGATCTCGATCTTCCCTACGTAGCGCTCTTCGAGCACGATGTCGTTCATGTTGGCGCGGGGTATGAGCACTCTCTTGATCCCCGACTCTGCGGCTGCCTCAATTTTGGCAGTGACACCCCCCACAGGGAGCACCTGGCCACGGACGCTGAGACTGCCGGTCATTGCCACTGTCTGGTCCACCGGGACCTCTTCCAGTGCCGAGATGACGGCGGTCGCGATGGATATCGAGGCGCTATCGCCCTCAACGCCTTCATACGTTCCGATGAACTGTATGTGTACGTCGTGGTTGGAGATATCCTCCCCGGTATACTTCTTGATCAGCGCCGAGACGTTCTCCACCGCTTCCTTGGCTATCTCGCCGAGCTTGCCGGTGGCGACGATCTTGCCGGCGTTCTTTATCTGCGCCGGTGTCACCTCCGCCACGATCGGCAGGACCACACCGGAGAGTTCGGTCATGCTTGAACCGGAGTTCAGGGCAGCCAGGCCGTTGACCACACCGACCAGGTCTCCTTCGACGTTGAAGTTCTTGTAGTCCTTCCGCGCCTGGATATACCGGTCGACGATCTGCTGTTCAAGGCTGCGGGCGATCTTCTTGGCCGAAAACACATGCTGCTGCGTGACGACCGGCTTGTTCTCTTCCCGGGCGATATCCCCGGAAACCCGGATCAAGCCGCCGAGCTCCCTCAGCCTCAATGTGAGCTGGCCCCTCCTGCCGGCGCGCCGCTGTGCCTCCTTTATGATCTCGGCCACGGCCTTCTTGTCGAAATGCGGGATCTTCTTATCCTTGGCCACTTCTTGTGCCACGAACCGGACCAATTTCTTACGGTTCTCCTCGGTGTCGTCCATCGTGGATCGCATGTACACCTCGTAACCATAACCGCGGATCCTGGAACGCAGTGCTGGGTGCATGCCTTGTATGGCATCCATGTTGCCCGCGCATACCAGGATGAAGTCGCAAGGGACGGCCTCGCTCTTCACCATCGCACCGGACGAGCGCTCGCTCTGCCCGGTAATGGAGAACTTTCCCTCCTGCAATGCCGTAAGGAGCGACTGCTGCGATTCCATCCTTAACATATTGATCTCATCGATGAACAAGACGCCCTTGGAAGCCTTGTGGATCGCGCCCACCTCCAGCCTCTCGTGGGCCGGTGTCTCCAGGCCTCCGCTCTGGAAGGGGTCATGCTTGACGTCGCCTAGCAGCGCGCCTGCGTGCGCTCCGGTGGCGTCGATGAATGGCGGTGTATCCTTGTCGTCGTGCGTTATGAGCAGCTTCGGCACCATGTAGCTTTCTTGCCTGGTGCCCGAGTAGCGCATCATGAAGAATATGATCGCGGCCGCGATGATCCCGATCAATATGATGTTTAGGTCATGCGGAACGGTGACGATGTAAATTACGAACGTCAACGCCAGGATCATGAACATTATGATCGTTACCATGGAGGTCTTCTGTTGCTTGCGCTGCATGGCCTCTTTCTTCTGGGCAGTAACAATCTCCCTTCCCTTGCCGGCCGGGACCACCCGGATCTTCGGCTCGTTCGTGTCGTCAGGGTTATGATATGCCACTACATCCTGGAGTTCACTCTTCGGTAGATACTCCGTCATGGATTTCGCGAGCATCGATTTTCCGGTACCCGGATCCCCGATCAGCATCACGTGACGCTTCTGCTCGGCGGCCTTCTTGACCACCTCTACAGCTGCCTCTTGACCGATGACCTGATCGGCTAGCTTGTCCGGAATCTTGATGTCCGCTGTGGTGGTGAAATCCTGCGTCTCTATCCACGTCTCTGCGTCGGGAAGATTCGCTGTTTCTTTTGGGTTCTCTTCAACCATACTACACCGGCTTCTAAATTCATCCCATATCAGCGCTGCTATATAAAGCTATTTTAAAAAACCATAACCTTGCGAACCTATCCAGCATGATTCTCTAGGGAACAAACCGACCTTTGCTAAAAAATCCCAGAAAGCCTGGTTTTCTTGGACGAATCCTCCAAGCGACAACGCTTTATGCCGGGCATCCCTTGCGAAATGAAAGATGAAGGAGACACAGCGACGGCCATGCAAGTCAAGGACCTAGCGCTTCCCCCAGGGGTCATTGAGATCCTGGAAAAGGATGGCATCACCGAGTTGTATCCACCCCAAGCTGAGGCCGCACCGATAGCCGTAGCAGGCAAGAACCTGGTGCTGGCCGTGCCGACTGCTTCCGGTAAATCATTGATAGCGTACCTGGCTGCGATGAAGCACATCCTTGAGCGTCACGGCAAGGTGCTCTACATCGTACCGTTACGGGCATTGGCCACCGAAAAGTACGACGACCTGAGGAAGTTCGAGCCGTTGGGGATCAAGGTCGGTATATCGGTGGGCGACTTCGACTCGCCCGATTCTCGCCTACAATCCTACGACGTCGTAGTGGCCACCTCGGAGAAAGCGGACTCGCTCCTGAGGCACCAGTCAGATTGGTTGCGGGAAGTAACGCTCGTCGTCGCCGACGAGGTACATCTGATAAACGATCCCGACCGGGGTCCGACGCTGGAGGTTACCCTGGCCAAGTTCAAACGCTTCAATACCAATCTGCAGATCATCGCGCTCTCCGCCACGGTCAACAACTCCAGGGAGCTGGCGGAGTGGCTCGGTGCGATTCATATTTCCAACCGATGGAGGCCGGTCAAGCTCAAGGAAGGCGTCTACCTGGACGGCACCGTAAGGTACGTCGACAACAGCACCCGGAAGGTCGTTTTCGAGGAGGATCCAGTGTGGAGCCTGGTGAAGGATGCCATAATGGAGGGCGGGCAAGCCCTGGTGTTCGTCAACACGCGTAAGTCGACAGAGTCGCTGGCGGTCAAGTTCTCGAAGCTCGTCAAGGATCTGGCCGAAGGGGTCGAGCTAGATCCGGAAATGGAACGGATGATCGACGGGGAAGGGGAACATACCTCCGTTGGACGAACGCTGAGGTCATGCGTGAAGAAGGGCATTGCCTTCCACAATGCCGGTTTGACGAACGAACAGCGGCGGATGGTGGAAAGCTCTTTCAAGAAGGGTAAGATCAAGTGTATCGTGGCCACACCCACCTTGGCCGCGGGCATCGATCTTCCGGCGCGCCGGGTGATAATCCGCGACGTCTATCGTTTCGACAACGGCATGAACGTCCCGATTCCGGTCATGAGATCAAACAGATGTGCGCGCCGCGGGCCGCCAAGATACGATACGTACGGCAAGGCGATCCTGCTGGCCAAGTCCGAGGACGAGCTGACGTTCCTGAGGGACACCTATCTGTTGGGGGAGCCGGAGGACGTCATCTCCAAGCTGAGCAACGAAGCGGTCATGCGGAGCCATGTACTCTCCACCATCGCCAGCGGGACCGCAGAGCAGCTGGGAGGGCTTGATGGACTTCCTCGGTTCCACGTTCTTCGCGCATCAGGCAAACATCGTGGGTATCGAGGAGGCGGCCAATAACATCCTGGAGTTCCTGGAGAAGGAAGAGATGAGGAGACTGGCCCGGACCAGACGTTCAAGCCCACATTCTTCGGGCGGAGGGT
>CAVWKV010000087.1:0-4487 GCA_963755265.1 uncultured Methanomassiliicoccales archaeon
GCTGGACGTCCAATTCGGCACCCATATGGCCGAGGGCGATAAGTTCCTTGAAGTTTTGTACCAAACCTGAAGCTAGAGTGATCAGCGTGTCGTCTGCTTTGATCTTCTCGCCCAGATCTGCTATAACGGTCTCCTTCTTGCCCTTGCGCCGGACCATTTCCACGACAATGTCGCTATTAATGTCCAATGGCGTCATGCCGACCTCTTCATCATCTGGGGTCCTTTCAACGACATTGACCCTGACCATCTGGACCTCCATGGCGTTGAGACCGAGATTATGAACGTCCTCGATGCCGTCCTTGAGCGTCCTTCCTTTACATGAAAGCGGAATTCCAGCTGGACCGAACCGTATCAAATTCTCCCCCCGATAAGCATCACCGTATGACGAACTTTATATTTAATGGCTATTCATTCTGGCGGGTTTGCGTTTACTTTATTTTTTGATTAGACTGCAGCCTTATATGGCTTTGTGTCTGACAGCCATGGGACGGAACATCATCTGTTAATAATTGGTCCTTCTTGGGGGGACTCTTTTCCAAGGCGTTGAATGTCCGGCATCAATAAATATCCGTGGCATTGAATGGCACGGAGCGATAGTTCGCCAATCTCATGCTCAGACCGAATTCCTTATGAAAGTACCACTCTATCATACTTGATGGTGAAGAATTGACTCAGAACGGTAATCTGATGGTAACCAATAAAATGGACCACTGGCGGTCGCGACTCATTGACCTTAGCCTCCGGAACCGTCTCCTGAACTTCAAGCTCACCAAATCCTCGACCGTACAGTTCATGGATCCTTCAATGGACGGGCTTTTCGACTTCCTCGCTAAGGAGAATAAGCCCATGGTGATCATCTGCCCTGAGTTCAGGGATGAGATGGACGCCCCGGATGAAGGGGCCAGGGAGTGCCTTCTAAAGGACCGGATGGCAGTGCTGCCAGGCCAAGTACTTCCGTCGACCCTCAACCCGAACACGGAGAGGGTGCTTTACCAGACACGGCTTAAGGCCCGGACGTTCATGCAAGAGCAAGGGGTGAACGTCCTCTATGCCACGTTCGGAATCCTTCATTGGACCGAAAAGGAGGGCGACGAAAAGGTAATCTCTTCCCCAATCGTCCTGTTGCCTGTACAATTGGGCAAGAAGGCGTTCAATCCCTACACTCTGGCCCGTTTTGGAGACGAGGCAGTGCTCAATCCGTCATTGGTCCTGAAGATGAGGACCGACCAGGGAATCGAACTTCCAGCATTGCCGGAGGACGTCGATGATTTCGACATCAAAACTTACCTTAAGCAGGTGGAGATGGCCATCTCCAAGAAGACGGGTTGGAGTGTAATCCGCGAATCCTACATGGATATCTTCTCGTTCACCAAGCTGGCCATGTATGAGGACCTCAAGACGAACGAGGATGTGGCCACTATGCATCCTATCGTGCGGGCTCTGGCTGGCGACCCTACATCCCTTCCTCCAACGCCCAGAGACCTGCCTACCGCTGATAAGCTGGACGAGGTCGTCAGGCCTGTCAATTCCCATCTCGTGCTGGACGCTGATTCGAGTCAGGGTGAGGCCATCGAGGCGGTGCTTCGGGGAGCGAACCTGGTGCTCCAGGGACCGCCCGGCACAGGGAAGAGCCAGACCATCGCCAATGTAATCTCCGAATGCCTATGGGCTGGGAAGACCGTCCTTTTCGTAAGCGAGAAGATGGCCGCCCTGGAAGTGGTCAAGAAACGCCTGGACACCTGCCACCTTGGCGATTTCTGCCTAGAATTGCACAGCAATGCTCCCAACAAGGGGGATGTAATAGCCTCGCTCGGGCGACCGCTGGACGGGAACGACCGGACAAAGGAAGCGGACCTGGCCGACCTGGAGAGAGTGGCATCAACTAGGGACCGACTGAACGCCTACGTGCATTTCCTGCACATGAGGATGGGCGCGCTGGGCTTGTCGCCGTTCGATGCGTACGGTCGCTTGGCCGAACTTTACGGCGTGCCTGATCTGCCGTTCAAGATGCTGGATCCATTTGACCTTGACCGGAAAAAAATGGATGCGATGGAATCGAGCCTGGAACGTCTTGTTGGACACAAGGACGTGCTGTCAGTCCGCCAGTCGCACCCATGGCATGACGTCGAACCGGTGGCCATGGACATGGGCAAGCAGCAGGAGTACCTCCATTCGTTGGATTCATTGCTCAGCGGCATCGAAGATGTAGTGCCGAAATTCGCAGAATTGGCCGGGAAGGCGAATATCACCGCGCCGAGGTCATTGAACGATTGTCGCCGCTCCATCGAACTGGCCTCCTTGATCGTGGCTACTCCGTTCCCGTTAAAGAACTGGATGGAACCCGGGTTGATCGATGGACTGATCAATCAGGCAGAGAGTAAGAGGACAGCCTTCAATACGCTGGATTCGAGCCGAAAGTACCTTCTCAACAGATACGACGCACAGTTCTTGGACCTCGATGGGGAACATTTCAGCCGCAAGTTCGAGGTGGAATACAATGGTACCCTGAGGGCCATAAGCTCCGACTACAGAACTGACATTAAAGTGCTCTCCATGCACCTTCTGAACCAGCACAAGCTTGAGTACGAGGAGGCGTTGAACGATGTGAGGACACTAAAGGCATTCCAGGATGCCCGAAGATCGCTCAATTCGAGTGTGGCAGATGATTACAAGACCTTCGGGAAGTATTTCGATGGACCGGGGACCGATTGGGATGCACTGATATCGTCCCTCCGTTGGGCCAAAGGGCTCATGCAGAAGGCGGGGACCGCCCTGAGCAGCGGATTGATACTTCTGGTCTGCAACGACCCAGAAGGGGTGGGAAAGGTCAGGATAGCTCTCGACCGGGCAAAGAGCTCGTTGGATTCATTGGTCTCCCTTTCCGGCGTGCCGGGCCAATATCTGCGCGGCGGGAAATCTATGATCGAAGGGGCTCCCATCGAGACCAGACCGTTGGTCGATGCCAAGAACTGGATATCAGCGCATCTGAAGGCGAGAGACCGGCTGAGGGAGTGGGTGGAGCTCCGGGACGCTGAGGAACAGGTCAAGGCCAACGGCCTCGAGTCCCTCCTCGACATCGTGGTCAAGGACGAGACCGACGTCACGATGCTGGTAAAGATGTTCCGTAAGCGTTTCTACACATTATGGATCGATTCGTTTCGGCGCCACGTACCTCTCCTTGCCAATTTCAATAGCGCCGAGCATTCGGCCCTCATCGAGGAGTTCCGCAAGCTGGACCAGACGCAGTTGCTCTTGGCCCGAAGGAGGATGGCGTACGAACTTAGGCAGCGCGTGGAACGGATGAAGACAACCGACCCGGCAAGCCCAGTGCGGATGCAGGAAACAATGCTGAGAAAGGAGATGGCCAAGAAATCGAAACAGATGGCCATCCGGAAGCTGCTTTCAGAAATGCCAGACCTGCTGCCATTAGTCAAGCCATGTATCATGATGTCCCCACTCTCGGCCTGCCAGTTCATCGACCCCAGGAAGGTACGGTTCGACGTAGTGATTTTCGACGAGGCATCCCAGATCTGCCCCGAAGACGCCGTAGGCTCCATAATGCGCGGGAAGCAACTCGTTGTCGTCGGCGACAGCAAGCAATTGCCTCCGACCAGGTTCTTCGAGAAGACAGAAGGTGAAGAGGATGCGGAGGTCCAGGACCTAGAAAGCATATTGGACGAGTGCTCGACCATCGGTCTGCCACAGAAGATGTTGCTGTGGCATTACCGTTCCAGGAACGAATCGCTGATCGCGTTCTCCAACGCCTATTACTATGATAACCGACTGTATACTTTCCCCTCAGCGGACCTGCCTGGCCCAGCCAACGGCATCGAGTTCGTTTACGTGCCGGAAGGGGTCTATGAACGAAGCGGAAAACGGGACAATAAGATGGAGGCAAAGAAGGTGGCCGACCTAGTGTTCGAGCAGTTCAAGGCGCACCCCGAAATGTCCCTCGGTGTCGTGGCTTTCAGCGAGGAACAGCAGCTCGCCATCCTCGATGTAATCGAGTACATGAAGAAGATCCGACCGGAGTTCCAGCAGTACTTTGACGAGGGTCAAGAAGAATCGTTCTTCGTCAAGAACCTGGAGAACGTGCAAGGCGATGAGCGGGACGTTATGTTCTTCAGCACAGGGTACGGGAAAGATTCCAGTGGAAAGCTGACCATGAACTTCGGTCCATTGAACACTGAAGGCGGGCACCGGCGGCTGAACGTGGCCATCACCAGGGCCAGGCGTCACGTGAAACTAGTATCCTCAATGCAACCGGAGGAGATCGACCCGAACTCGACATCCAAAGGAGTACTGCTTCTTCGCCGATACATGGAGTTTGCCCAGAGCCGTGGAGAAAGAAGCGCATTGGGCTGCGATACCCGCCACGAGGATGAGGGCGACAGGCCGCTGGAGGACTCGATCTTCGATGCGCTGACGGAAATGGGACTTGTCTTACACAGGAATGTAGGCTGTTCCGGCTACCGGGTGGACATGGC
>CAVWKV010000088.1:0-4492 GCA_963755265.1 uncultured Methanomassiliicoccales archaeon
GCTGGACGTCCAATTCGGCACCCATATGGCCGAGGGCGATAAGTTCCTTGAAGTTTTGTACCAAACCTGAAGCTAGAGTGATCAGCGTGTCGTCTGCTTTGATCTTCTCGCCCAGATCTGCTATAACGGTCTCCTTCTTGCCCTTGCGCCGGACCATTTCCACGACAATGTCGCTATTAATGTCCAATGGCGTCATGCCGACCTCTTCATCATCTGGGGTCCTTTCAACGACATTGACCCTGACCATCTGGACCTCCATGGCGTTGAGACCGAGATTATGAACGTCCTCGATGCCGTCCTTGAGCGTCCTTCCTTTACATGAAAGCGGAATTCCAGCTGGACCGAACCGTATCAAATTCTCCCCCCGATAAGCATCACCGTATGACGAACTTTATATTTAATGGCTATTCATTCTGGCGGGTTTGCGTTTACTTTATTTTTTGATTAGACTGCAGCCTTATATGGCTTTGTGTCTGACAGCCATGGGACGGAACATCATCTGTTAATAATTGGTCCTTCTTGGGGGGACTCTTTTCCAAGGCGTTGAATGTCCGGCATCAATAAATATCCGTGGCATTGAATGGCACGGAGCGATAGTTCGCCAATCTCATGCTCAGACCGAATTCCTTATGAAAGTACCACTCTATCATACTTGATGGTGAAGAATTGACTCAGAACGGTAATCTGATGGTAACCAATAAAATGGACCACTGGCGGTCGCGACTCATTGACCTTAGCCTCCGGAACCGTCTCCTGAACTTCAAGCTCACCAAATCCTCGACCGTACAGTTCATGGATCCTTCAATGGACGGGCTTTTCGACTTCCTCGCTAAGGAGAATAAGCCCATGGTGATCATCTGCCCTGAGTTCAGGGATGAGATGGACGCCCCGGATGAAGGGGCCAGGGAGTGCCTTCTAAAGGACCGGATGGCAGTGCTGCCAGGCCAAGTACTTCCGTCGACCCTCAACCCGAACACGGAGAGGGTGCTTTACCAGACACGGCTTAAGGCCCGGACGTTCATGCAAGAGCAAGGGGTGAACGTCCTCTATGCCACGTTCGGAATCCTTCATTGGACCGAAAAGGAGGGCGACGAAAAGGTAATCTCTTCCCCAATCGTCCTGTTGCCTGTACAATTGGGCAAGAAGGCGTTCAATCCCTACACTCTGGCCCGTTTTGGAGACGAGGCAGTGCTCAATCCGTCATTGGTCCTGAAGATGAGGACCGACCAGGGAATCGAACTTCCAGCATTGCCGGAGGACGTCGATGATTTCGACATCAAAACTTACCTTAAGCAGGTGGAGATGGCCATCTCCAAGAAGACGGGTTGGAGTGTAATCCGCGAATCCTACATGGATATCTTCTCGTTCACCAAGCTGGCCATGTATGAGGACCTCAAGACGAACGAGGATGTGGCCACTATGCATCCTATCGTGCGGGCTCTGGCTGGCGACCCTACATCCCTTCCTCCAACGCCCAGAGACCTGCCTACCGCTGATAAGCTGGACGAGGTCGTCAGGCCTGTCAATTCCCATCTCGTGCTGGACGCTGATTCGAGTCAGGGTGAGGCCATCGAGGCGGTGCTTCGGGGAGCGAACCTGGTGCTCCAGGGACCGCCCGGCACAGGGAAGAGCCAGACCATCGCCAATGTAATCTCCGAATGCCTATGGGCTGGGAAGACCGTCCTTTTCGTAAGCGAGAAGATGGCCGCCCTGGAAGTGGTCAAGAAACGCCTGGACACCTGCCACCTTGGCGATTTCTGCCTAGAATTGCACAGCAATGCTCCCAACAAGGGGGATGTAATAGCCTCGCTCGGGCGACCGCTGGACGGGAACGACCGGACAAAGGAAGCGGACCTGGCCGACCTGGAGAGAGTGGCATCAACTAGGGACCGACTGAACGCCTACGTGCATTTCCTGCACATGAGGATGGGCGCGCTGGGCTTGTCGCCGTTCGATGCGTACGGTCGCTTGGCCGAACTTTACGGCGTGCCTGATCTGCCGTTCAAGATGCTGGATCCATTTGACCTTGACCGGAAAAAAATGGATGCGATGGAATCGAGCCTGGAACGTCTTGTTGGACACAAGGACGTGCTGTCAGTCCGCCAGTCGCACCCATGGCATGACGTCGAACCGGTGGCCATGGACATGGGCAAGCAGCAGGAGTACCTCCATTCGTTGGATTCATTGCTCAGCGGCATCGAAGATGTAGTGCCGAAATTCGCAGAATTGGCCGGGAAGGCGAATATCACCGCGCCGAGGTCATTGAACGATTGTCGCCGCTCCATCGAACTGGCCTCCTTGATCGTGGCTACTCCGTTCCCGTTAAAGAACTGGATGGAACCCGGGTTGATCGATGGACTGATCAATCAGGCAGAGAGTAAGAGGACAGCCTTCAATACGCTGGATTCGAGCCGAAAGTACCTTCTCAACAGATACGACGCACAGTTCTTGGACCTCGATGGGGAACATTTCAGCCGCAAGTTCGAGGTGGAATACAATGGTACCCTGAGGGCCATAAGCTCCGACTACAGAACTGACATTAAAGTGCTCTCCATGCACCTTCTGAACCAGCACAAGCTTGAGTACGAGGAGGCGTTGAACGATGTGAGGACACTAAAGGCATTCCAGGATGCCCGAAGATCGCTCAATTCGAGTGTGGCAGATGATTACAAGACCTTCGGGAAGTATTTCGATGGACCGGGGACCGATTGGGATGCACTGATATCGTCCCTCCGTTGGGCCAAAGGGCTCATGCAGAAGGCGGGGACCGCCCTGAGCAGCGGATTGATACTTCTGGTCTGCAACGACCCAGAAGGGGTGGGAAAGGTCAGGATAGCTCTCGACCGGGCAAAGAGCTCGTTGGATTCATTGGTCTCCCTTTCCGGCGTGCCGGGCCAATATCTGCGCGGCGGGAAATCTATGATCGAAGGGGCTCCCATCGAGACCAGACCGTTGGTCGATGCCAAGAACTGGATATCAGCGCATCTGAAGGCGAGAGACCGGCTGAGGGAGTGGGTGGAGCTCCGGGACGCTGAGGAACAGGTCAAGGCCAACGGCCTCGAGTCCCTCCTCGACATCGTGGTCAAGGACGAGACCGACGTCACGATGCTGGTAAAGATGTTCCGTAAGCGTTTCTACACATTATGGATCGATTCGTTTCGGCGCCACGTACCTCTCCTTGCCAATTTCAATAGCGCCGAGCATTCGGCCCTCATCGAGGAGTTCCGCAAGCTGGACCAGACGCAGTTGCTCTTGGCCCGAAGGAGGATGGCGTACGAACTTAGGCAGCGCGTGGAACGGATGAAGACAACCGACCCGGCAAGCCCAGTGCGGATGCAGGAAACAATGCTGAGAAAGGAGATGGCCAAGAAATCGAAACAGATGGCCATCCGGAAGCTGCTTTCAGAAATGCCAGACCTGCTGCCATTAGTCAAGCCATGTATCATGATGTCCCCACTCTCGGCCTGCCAGTTCATCGACCCCAGGAAGGTACGGTTCGACGTAGTGATTTTCGACGAGGCATCCCAGATCTGCCCCGAAGACGCCGTAGGCTCCATAATGCGCGGGAAGCAACTCGTTGTCGTCGGCGACAGCAAGCAATTGCCTCCGACCAGGTTCTTCGAGAAGACAGAAGGTGAAGAGGATGCGGAGGTCCAGGACCTAGAAAGCATATTGGACGAGTGCTCGACCATCGGTCTGCCACAGAAGATGTTGCTGTGGCATTACCGTTCCAGGAACGAATCGCTGATCGCGTTCTCCAACGCCTATTACTATGATAACCGACTGTATACTTTCCCCTCAGCGGACCTGCCTGGCCCAGCCAACGGCATCGAGTTCGTTTACGTGCCGGAAGGGGTCTATGAACGAAGCGGAAAACGGGACAATAAGATGGAGGCAAAGAAGGTGGCCGACCTAGTGTTCGAGCAGTTCAAGGCGCACCCCGAAATGTCCCTCGGTGTCGTGGCTTTCAGCGAGGAACAGCAGCTCGCCATCCTCGATGTAATCGAGTACATGAAGAAGATCCGACCGGAGTTCCAGCAGTACTTTGACGAGGGTCAAGAAGAATCGTTCTTCGTCAAGAACCTGGAGAACGTGCAAGGCGATGAGCGGGACGTTATGTTCTTCAGCACAGGGTACGGGAAAGATTCCAGTGGAAAGCTGACCATGAACTTCGGTCCATTGAACACTGAAGGCGGGCACCGGCGGCTGAACGTGGCCATCACCAGGGCCAGGCGTCACGTGAAACTAGTATCCTCAATGCAACCGGAGGAGATCGACCCGAACTCGACATCCAAAGGAGTACTGCTTCTTCGCCGATACATGGAGTTTGCCCAGAGCCGTGGAGAAAGAAGCGCATTGGGCTGCGATACCCGCCACGAGGATGAGGGCGACAGGCCGCTGGAGGACTCGATCTTCGATGCGCTGACGGAAATGGGACTTGTCTTACACAGGAATGTAGGCTGTTCCGGCTACCGGGTGGACATGGCCGTGA
>CAVWKV010000089.1:0-8883 GCA_963755265.1 uncultured Methanomassiliicoccales archaeon
TTATTGCTAAACTTCGTCATGAGCCAACTTCTCGGGGCAGGAGGTAAGGTTTTTGACAAGGACGGCATCCAAGCTCAGCGATACGTTCTACTCATTGCTAGTAGAGATCTTCAATTGTTAGAGAAGATGAAGAAGGGCATCGAAGGAATGAAAGAGATTAGGGTGGGCACCCTCGACCTGCCATATCATTCCAGCGAGATCGTGAAGGTCTCAATACCTGGACCATTGGCCGAATTGGTGACGAAAAGCCCCATCGCTCTGAAAAAAGATGGCAGGTTCCTAAGGCACGGGGAAGAAAGCTTCGAGAATGCGTTCAAAGAAAACGTCAGGCGCAAGTATGCAGCCATAACGGGTCGTGAGGCACCAGACATCGGTATCTTCAGGATATTGGAGTTTAAAACAAAATTGTTCAGGGTCGGTCCAGCTATGATACCTTGCACCCACATGAGATTCTGTATTGATGCTCCACCAGAACTGATCGGGATAATGATGACGGATGGTGTGGGATCTAAGAACCAACTAGGTTTCGGATTCGTGGAGGAGGCGAGGAGTACATGGAATTCAGAATGAGCGGATTATTCTCAAATCTGGACTTCAGGGATGCTTTCAAAGATCTATTCTTGATAAGAAAGGATGAAATTATAGGAATCGTTCCCCAGTATGGCCCACTGGCAAACATTCTGATTAACCATGTCGTCAAGGCTGCAAAGGGGGGAGCAAGTTCCCCCAGTGGTCCGATCAAACCTATTTCGTCCATGTGCTCAATGGTTGTATCATCGGTGGGCGGGCCCTTGAGGCCACCATGAAGACCACTGACCGAGAAGAGGACCGATATCTCATACGGTTGTTTTTTACAGCAGTGACTATGCACGATGCCAATAAGCTGTTCGCTCCTGGTAAGGAGGCGGCAATTAACCTGGCATCTACCATTTCTGAGCATTTACCGGAGATAACATCGATAGTTGGTGGTTACCTTTCAAAAATGGATTCCCCTTTGCAGACAAGGTCTCCGAACATTTGGATCAATGACTTGAAGTACCTCATCCTCAGCGCTGAGGAAGGTACGCGCGATCAGGCGAACCTGCTCACTACCTCGATTCCAAGACCGATACTGCAGACGCTAGGCGAATACATCAAGCTCGCCGATCAAGTAGGTGGAATTAAGGCCATTGATAGCCTATCAATATATCATGAACTCGCCCGTCTTCTGGAAAAGAACGGTTTAGTTGTTCACATTCTGAGGTTTACCGACATCCCCCAGACGGTATTGCGACTGCAGATTGGAAAGGCTGTTACCGAGGCCCTAGAACGAGAAGGCCGCCTTTTGTGTAAATTGCCGGACGCGGTCATCTATTCTGGAGTAATCATTAATGACAGAGTGGTAGAAGAAGCTGCGGCGTCCTTGACCAAGGAGCGGAATCCACTAGACCACAAAAACCTTGATAAAATTCTCAAGAGGTCGATCCCTAGCCATAATTCATTAAAATTCGGATTTGCCCAGCAAATGCCCGTTACATCGAAGGTCTTGGATAGGTACATCGAAAACCACAAGGGCCGCATCATCCTTTGGGAAGGTGAGGGATGGCGGACAGCTCATACCGACTTTTCAGAGATCATGGGTAAAGAAGGCGTGGTGGTCAAACGGGTTGAGGGCGACAAGCCACGCTTCGTTCTGGATTGGCCAGAGGAAACCGATGACGCTTCAGATGCAGACCTAAGAGAAAGGAGAAACATAGCCAAACTTGTCTGCGCAAAGAGAATACAATTAGCCTTGATGAATGACATGGCCTTGGAGGCAGAGTCCAAATTTCTGGAGGCCCGTGGGCTGTTAGACCCCCCGGTTGACAAGATCCAGATGGACACATTGCTATCCATTGCTTTCGCTGCCATTCATCAAAAGGAACTTCCCCAAATCTATGAGAAGACCTTGGAAGAAGCTGCAGTCGAGCTAGAAAGGCAGAACCCTACAAAGCAAAAGATTGACCTGCTGAAGTTCGTTAGGTCTGTTCTCATCCCGGATGTCCTTGCAGAAGTGGAAACAGAGCTACCATCCAAAGGGGAGATGTGTATTCAATGCGGAAGGAAGGGAGAGAATCAACTAGAGGCGAGCCTGACTTTTGGGATCAAGGCCACTTGTGGAGGAGGAAGAAAAATCTCTTGTCTTAAGTATGGTGACAAGGTAAATGGCCGCATCTGTTCCCTATGTCGCATGGAGAATGAGGCTCGAAAGGACATATTCGGGAATATCGGGGATGGGATCGCCGTACAGGTGTCCCTTGGAGATTATCTATCTCCGATCAACATCGAGGAAGTCCTGAAGGTGCTCAAAGAGAAGGACCTCTCTATCGATGTCGAAAAAAGGGCCATACGTCTGAACCAGGCAGAAACGTTCCAGCTTGATTACCATACTCTCATTTTCGTAGACAAGCCGAACAATAAAAAGGACGAGTTCCGTCTGTTCAGGGATTCCATCGTATTCATAATGAAGACCGGTTTCAAGATACGCATCACCCCTCTCTTCTCTGCAGAACACATCTTCAAGCCCATATTTACGTGGGAGAATGCCCCATCATGGGTGAATGCACTAGGATGGAACGAGATCCGAATCGATGAGTTGGAAGATGTGGCGAGGGAGAGCGAGTTCCTGTACAAGGTCGCCACACTTGGCAGAGGGTACAAGATATCACCCACGTCCTGGTCTCCAGAGTTCGGGAACCTAGGTCCCTTTACACAACAATCTATAGGTTCTTGGTCAACAAAGGGACACTGAAGAGTTTAAATGGGCCCGAATTGAAAGAACTAATCTACTGGTATAATGAGAAATATTGTAATGAGGTGAACAAAGTGGTGATGAAGAAGGTAGTCGATGCTGCATGCGACATCGTATACAGCAGCCCTGAGTCGAACAATGATCACGTCTGGATGATGCGGACGGCACTTGATACGTTCGAGAGGAACAAGCACCTACTCGAAGATGACCGAGTACAGAGGGCTGCTGGTCGCCTATGGGAGTCTGCAAAAAGGAAGAATAAAAAGTCAGGTGAAAATGTCCAGACAGCTTGTATGATCTTCGCCGAAGAACTGGCGAATCTCATGAATGAGGAATATCCCAAAGGTCTCCCTTCCACTGAGGCCAAGAGAGACCTAATTGCCCAGTTCGCTATCATGTACAATTTGCAGAAGTGGAACAGCATGAAGAAGGAAAAGGTGGTATCATGAGAACAAAAATTGAGGAAATCATCACTAGCCATATCGACCCAAAATGGTTTACGACCGAGCCCAAACCCAGTGACAAAGGGGATAATATACCTCCTCTGGCCCAGAACAACGCTAAGAGGTTTGTCATCGCCTTGGTCAGAGAGACCATAGCGCCGATGATCAATAGGAGCGAGGAACCGGAGGAGACGATCAGCGTAATGTTACCCGACAGGAGGCAGGTCATAGAGATCCCTGCCAGGAAAATGAAATCAAAGGAGAAGCTCCTCGGGCTCAGATATAGCCGGGCCTTTGGCACAGTACCTCCTGGGTATGAGTACAATGCGGTCAGATCGCCTGAAATGCTGAAGAACCCAAACTCCGTCATCTTCGGGGACTCAGTAGTGGGTGACAACGAACAGGCCATGTTCCCGTCACGGGTCAAGTACAGTAGCAGTTACAGTCTCAGAGAGAGGACCGAAATAACACAGAAACTTACCCATAACGCACTTTCCGAAGCGGGGACCATGTGGGACCGCGAGGAAGAGAAGCATAGGACCAGTCTGTTCAGCACCGAGTATATAAAACCGGGAACCCTCTTCCCATCGTTCATTGATCTGGACGATCCAACGCCCGAAGCCCTCATGCACATCTTGCTCTGTCTACGAGAGACGACCTATGGTGCCCAGACCAGCATAACTGGTCCGAACATAAGGAACCACATCGTAGCCATCATGGCATGCGCCATCGAGCCGCCTATCTCCTCGTACACGATAGTGGAATCTTCCGCGGACTTGATACCCGATGTTACCCTGTTGTCGTTGTCAACGAGGATCGTCGAAGCGCTGAAAAACTACCCTGGTGACCTTCTGGCCGGAGATAAACTGGAAAAGATGCTTGTTCAACTAAGGGGACTGGACGAAAGGACCCAGGAGGAGGCATATAACCGATTGAAGGAGGATGCAGAAGCGGTCTGGGCATACTCCGGGTTTGGCGGAAAGAAGAAGAGTTCGAAGGCCAAGTAGGGGAAGCCCAATGAGGACATATAAATTAAAACTGCTGTCTCCTCTCTTCTACCGGACCAGGCAGGACGCGGGGGCGGCCGGGTCGACCATTACCGACCCGTGGATAGGGGATCTGGCACTATGCTATGCTATCAATCGGTCTCTGGGCCTGAGGGAGCTTAAGTTCGGGTATGATCGCCACAAACCATTTTATGAGGAGCTCTCCAAGCTCCCATTCACCACCTCTGTGGGCATCCCTATGGCCGAAATCTCCAGGACACAAGTGTATGACATCGCCACCAGCTTCATCAGCGAAGGGTACACGAATTTCAGGGCGATTAAACAGACAGAGAATGCACCGATGAGAAACTGGTTAAAGAGGCAAGGGCTGGCTCCAGGGAACGAGTTCGTATTCTCGTTGGCCACCAACGGCGGGTGGACACCGCCTGACGAGTTCACCATCCGACTCGGAAACACCCAGGAATGTCTAGCCTCCTGCCGGAGATGTCCTGATGTGGAGAAGGTGACCATCAACGCCTATACATTAAAGACATTGTTCAACGTGGACAAGATGGACGGCATCGAATACGACCTAATAGAGAAGCCCATGGCCCAGTACGTGCTTATACATGGCGTGCCAATTACTACCTGGCTCTCCAGAATTAGACCGTACACTTGAGGTCATCATATGGAAAGGAACTACGTACTCCCGCCTCAGTTCATAAAATTTGGCGATGAGATCATCAACGGCCGAAGATTGCACTCCTTTCAGTCCGCCCTGGCTCATGTGATGGAACAGAAGGAGGATTGCTTGATAATCAACGCCCCAACCGGCGCGGGCAAGACTTTTGCTTTCGGACTGGCTACCGGTTGCTCCTCGGACAACCCATTCGGCGGTAAGGTGGTCAAGACCCTCATCCTCTCACCAACGAACGCTCTTATCTCTCAGACCTTTAAGGACCTGAGCGAGGAGTGGGAATCTCAATTATTGGTCGGTTCATTCTCTTCCAGGGACCTGAGATCTGCAGGTTCTAAGAGGGGCCTGGAAATAATGGAACGGATCAGAAATAATGACATTACCGTGACCAATCCCGATATCATTTCCCTGCTAATCGCCGGCCAATATCACTGGGCCAGCAGGGACTCCAGGAAGGAGCGGCAATGGTCCGATGTTTTCAAGAACATCTCGGTAATGATATCGACGAGTACCATGTGTACGATGAGGAAGAGATCGCTAAGATCATTACATTCATGGCACTCTCAAGAACGACTGGTAATGACCATATCAAATTCGTTTTCGCTTCAGCCACGCCCAATCGAAAAATCATGGATCTATTAATTGAAAGGAAATTTCCCTGTAAGGAAGTTATGGAGACGATGTACGAGGGCCGACAGGACGACGACGGTTTTCGTGCCTCCAAAGGAAAGGTTACACTTACATTCACCAGCACATCAATCCAGGATTCTATACCCAAGGAGTTATCGCCCCGAGGGAGGACACTATACCTTTTCGATCGGATCATTGGACTGGAGAAAGGGATCAGCCGACTCAATGAGGCCGGAGTGAACGAATTCATCGAGTACAGCGGTTTTGAGACTAGGGACACAGGGAAGAGAGAGCACACCGGTCAAGAAAAGTTCATTATGGCCACTAGCGCCGCCGAGCAAGGGCTTAACATGGAGGTTGACATCGCGCATTTAGAACCGGGTCTTTTTCTACAGAACTTTTGGCAAAGGTTCGGTAGGGCGGCCAGGAGAGGCAAGGAAGGAACAATAATCGTCCATATGCCTATTGAGAAAGTCCAGCATCTACCCGAAATGATCGATGGGTATGGGGCTCTCGGTGAGGCGATGGATGCGCTGATGAAGGACAGAGACACGTACGCCTCCCGTATCAAGGATAACATGGCCGCGTTCATGTTCCTAATCTGGAAAAAGTGCGGCAATGACGCATTAAGAGATCAGGTAGAGAGCGCGGGTAACTCATGGAACAGGTTCTCAGAATTACGGACGTTCGATCAAGGGATAACTGGAATAGGAAATAGATGCAGCTATTACGCCGATCCAGATGATATCGCGGATCTTAGAGCATGGTGGACCGACTATACACAATCGTTTGGCTGGTTCAGGGGTCAATCCACATCGGTCGAGGTTACCCTACCAAGGGCATTGACAAAAAGGACCGAGGCGGACATTAGATGGATTAAACAGTTCTGCGACTATATATTAATCGAGGATGGCGGAAGAACGGTCTTTGAGATCACGAATATATTGGACTTCCCTCGCAGTATCGAACTAAAATTCATGGCCCTGGCGGTTTCCTGACGATTAACGATAAGACCCTGAACAATCGAGAGGCTCTTAGAAGGGCGTGGCTGGAACGCCTGGAAAAATTCCTTGACGATGCATTTTCCGATGGGGGTGATGGTGCCGAATCCCTTAAGACGGTAATAAAATTATTACCTAGTGTACTCAGACCCCTACATCCTGACCTGCTTAAACCCGAAGGAGTAGATGCAATTGTGGACGACCCGTTTCTCTGAGGGAATAGACAGAATAGGAGGTTACCATTTCTTCCACTATGGCTCTTGTAAGACTCGTCTTTGGCTATATCACCGCAACGTGGAAGTGGGCATGGATAATGATCATATCCGGATGGGGAAGTATCTAGATGAGACGACCCTGAGCCGTGGGAAGAAGAACTTGACCATTAGTGGCCTTTGCGCCATCGATTACATTTTAGAGGGCGACCGACTGGAGGTCCATGAGATCAAGAAAGGACGCGTGGCAGCTGAATCGCATCGTTTACAGGTGCTGTTCTATTTGGAATTGGTTTATGAGCTGCTCGATATGGAACCTATTGGCTATATTCATTATCCCGAAATAAGGCAGGTGATCGCGGTCGAACGCGACCCTCAACAAGTCGATATGGCATTCAATCAGATCGTTCAAATCGTCAATAATGAGTGTCCCAAACCTGTCTCCATACCGATTTGCAGAGGGTGTAGTTATCAGGAGATGTGCTGGGCGTGAGTCGAGTATATTATATGCTAAAGGATGGACAGCTTAGCGCTGACGAAGGGGTATTCCGTTTCGATAATACAGAAGGGATAGTCAGAGTACCGGTAGAAAAAGTGAGGGCGTTCGAGATTCATGGTGGGTGCACCTTAACTACTGGAGCATTGAAACTAGCCGGGCAATACAATGTCCCCATCCACATTTTCGGATACTACGGCAATTACATGGGAACTTATTGGCCTAAGGAACATTACTTCAGTGGAGATCTGACCGTCAAACAGGCATTGCTCTTCTCAGACAATACCAAACGATGTGATATCTCTAGAAGACTGTTGGAAGGTACATTTAGGAACATGATTGCACTTCTGAATAGGTTCGAGGGTGACACCAGATCGTTCGAATATAGCTTGGATGGATTGAACATCGGAGAACTTATGTTGATTGAAGCCAGGATTCGTAAGGAATACTATGCTCGTTTGGACCAGATAATCCCTGAAGACTTCATGCTGATATCCCGAGAAAGAAGACCTCCAGTGAACTACGGTAACTGCCTCATGTCCTTCGGCAATTCGCTTCTGTATAGCGCTTTGGTGACAGAGGCACGAAACACCTCGGTTAACATTACTATTCCCTTCTACCATTCACCCGCGGCGGGTAGATTTGCCCTCGCTCTGGATATCTCAGAACCGTTCAAGCCAGGATTGGTAGATCGATTTATTATGCAAGTAACGAAGCAGGGGATAATCAAGCCCTCGGAAGAACATTTTTCCAAAGAAGGCAATGGCATATTGCTGAATGGGACTGGAAGGAAGATATTTTTGGAACAATGGGATAGATGGCTTGACATGGCTTCATATCATCCCAGACTGAAGAGAAAAGTGTCGAACAGGGAATTACTGAGACTGGAAATTCACAAATACAGTAAAGAGGTCGAGGGCATTGAGGAATACATACCGCTGAAACTACCCGAGGGATGAAATGTACGTCATAATCGCTTACGACGTCAATGCAGCTAGGACCCAGATACTCAAAAAGATTTGTCAACAGTTCCTGGGTCGAGTACAGAACAGTGTTTTTGAAGGTAAGCTAACCGTTGCTCAGTTCAGGGAATTGAAAGATAAGCTAACGGATAATATCAACAAGGATGAAATGCTCAGAATCTGGGAAATAGCGGACAACCAAATAATGAAAATTCACACCTTGGGAACTCCTAGGATCGAGGAAGGCAATGTATTGTAACCCCCTGGTCTTGTAAGCAAACTTTATTAACGCGATAACGGAACAAAGGCTTTGTAAAGAAGCTCTGTCATTGGGAGCTAAATACTAGGCGATTCGCGCCTTGTTAGAAATCCACCCTTTGTGGGATTGATACTATCGAACCGGATAGCTAAATACTTAGCTGCCATCGTTAGAAATCCACCCTTTGTGGGATTGATACTCAGTACCGAGTACTGCATCGTATCCATGAAAGGTTAGAAATCCACCCTTTGTGGGATTGATACTGCAAGTATGGGCATGCGTGCGCGAGTCCCATCGTGTTAGAAATCCACCCTTTGTGGGATTGATACATGAGCTGGATCCGATCTGAACAGCATGATCGTAGTTAGAAATCCACCCTTTGTGGGATTGATACCTATATCCAGGCTCAATAACCTTGGCAATTGTA
>CAVWKV010000090.1:0-3837 GCA_963755265.1 uncultured Methanomassiliicoccales archaeon
TCGTTCCCTTTGGATATTCCGTATAATATTATTGTTTGGCATCCTGCCATTCCTACTGGATCTATTTCATTCATGTTCACCATAAATTATCAAGTAAAAGTTTGTACTTTTATTATATACATAAATATATGTTTCTATAACTGGTACTCCCCTTATCAAAGATCTAAAGGCCAAACGGAGGGAAATATATTATTAATCGAAACTAGAACATGATTTTGACAAAAAGATGATAAGGAAATGGGTATAAAATATCACCACGATTATCCTATGCCATTAGTGATATTATTTATAAAAAGGGAACGACTCCATCGAATATAGATTGGATGGTTGGCCGGGTCTGCTTAGGGCCATAACGCTCTTTCACCTCCGCAGACAGTGCCTTGATATTCTCCGCCTCGAAGACGAACAGTTCCCCGGCCATCCCTTTAATAAATCACGTTAATAAATGATCTCAAAGTCCCTTCATACGACGATTCGCTTTTAATATCTTAACCAATATTGTTCCCAACCAAACCCTCATGACCAAGAAGCTTATTGACCCGTCATGATTGACTGGACCTTCCTAGGTCTTATTGCGGGGATGTTAACCACCCTCAGTTACGTTCCCCAGATCGTTAAAGGGGTACGCACCAAACATCTGGACGACATATCATTGGCGATGGTCGTCGTACTGGGAACAGGATTCGTCTTCTGGACGGTCTACGGGGTCGTATTGAACAATTTGCCATTGATCTTCTGGGACATGGTTTCCTTATCGCTTGTCTTAGTGATTATTTACCTCAAGCTCAAGTACCGTAGTAGCGAAGCGAAGAAGCCTGAGGACATTAGTTTTACGGATTAGACCGTTCTCTATCATCCCTTCTGCCGAATAAAGTCGGATCCAATTCAATCTTATATATCACACGTCAAGTCAACACTTTTACTAAATATCCTGACTTCATACAGCATACAGATGAATGGTAATGCTTGAGTACGAAGTCGAAGAAATCCTCCGGGAACATGTTCAGAAGTTTCAGGGAAGTAGCGTTGCTTCAGCGCTGGAAATGGTATTGAAATTAGAAGGAGATGCAGATGAGCATTATTTCGAACTCCAAAAAGAGCAGCCAAACGGATTCGATTATGACAGGTTTCTGAAAACTCATTTATTTGGACATATTGGAGAGTTGCGATTTAATTCAGGGGTACGATTTTCCCAAAGCATGTGTGCAGCGAGGAATGGAAAGCCGTTTGATTTCAAAGCATTTTCCAGGCTAATGCACCGTGAACTGGGAAAAGGTCATTATGTTGTTCTAGCAATTTTTTCCAATGAGAAGTCAGGTGCTGAAGATTGCCACGGATATCTTGTTTACGGTCAAGATCAAACGAAATATTACTATGTCACTGCCGCCGAAAACAATGGCAAGATAGTTACCGGTAATTGGACCATTCCCCAGCTCCGAGGGGAAATGGAATCATCCAATAACCGAAAAGGGGCGGATGTCTACACTCACTTCAGGCGTTAGAATTTTATGGTGCAGACGATGCTTGGTTGAGGCTCTATTGAAAACGATCTAGGGTATGTTTAGAATCGTTCTTGAGGATCCATGATTATAGCAATCGTAATGAGAAGGGTAGGTTCCAGGTTAGGCCATTCTTTGCAATCAGCGACCGCTGTGGCCATATGAATGCGTTGCTTTCGATGGGGACACTTAAGGGAGATACTGTCATCTGCCCCTTGCACTGCTCAAAATTTAACATCATGACCGGAAAACTCGTTTCAAGTCCTGTTCTTTCGATGGAAGGGTTAGAGGTCCTTCCAATTGAGATTAATGGCCAAACGTCAGGAGAGCTTATGGGCCCGATCAAGACGCATGATCTGACCACGTTCGAGGTAAAAATGGAAGGCGATAAAATTCTCGTGAAAATCTGATATTGAATCCATCATATCGCTTATCGACCAATCCCAATTTCGAAAGCCACTCCCAAGATTTAATTATTTGATTCTCCCACTCGTTGCCAACACGACCATCCAGAATTAATTCAATGCCATTTAACTAGTTCCTCCTTAAACGAAAGAATCTGGATGGCGTGTTTCTCTTTTCTGGCAAGCCTTCAGTTAGAAGGATTGACCTTTCTTGATCCCGATCCTCATTTAAGAAACGAGGAATGGCCGCAAAACGTGTCCTAGCCTATGCTTGTGGCCCTTAGATTACGGATGGAGAGCGGAGAGTGTCCTTGCACCATCTGGATTGGTTCGAGATCCATGCTTGGTGCCTAATCGACGGGAAATTCCTCCCCCAATCAAAAATCGAATTAAGATGGAAAGACGCTAACCAGACTTCTACCGAGTTTCTCAGAGCGTCAACTCAGCGCTCCCATCCGCCGATGAATAATGAATCTGGCTGACGGGCTCGGAGAAATTCAGGTATACGATGACCATTGACGAGTCGGTAAGTTGCGGGTAATCGGCGTCGATCCCCGGTGCCGAGAAACTTGTCGGCTTCTCGATAGTTCCGGTCGATGTAATACCATAGAACAGGTCAGCTTTGACATTCAGTGGGTCCGGTCCTTCATTGGTCAACTTGATTGTGACGTTGTTACCGCCAGTTGAGATCAGCCCAAGAGAAATGTCCTGCTTCAACCCATCAGAATTCACGCTCGTGTTGATGGCGAAAACTAACGCTAAGACTAAGATCCCCATAATAATGATGTACGGAATATAGGAAAGACGCATTTCCATTGTATCTCAGTGAACGCAGGTCTTAATTTAATGATTTCCTTATGCAATGAGTCATGGAGAAATGATTGACTGGCGGCTAGCGGCGGGAATGGGGAATTCTTATTCGGCACAACAGGAAATCCCATTGTTTCACTTTCATTCTCCTTTATTTCGGGTCAGTAATATATTATTCATCCACTACTTTCAGCCACCTTCGGATTCGGTATTTAAGTGTCGGAATCATATTCATATTCAGGAAAGCCTGCGCAAAAAGACGCAGTGCTCGGGGGCTTTATTGCCAACCCGGGGGAGGATGCCTTGGCCCATTCCTTCTCTATGAACAATCCAAGGCGGATGTACAGCACATTTCTCTCGCCTTTCTAGTTGAATAAAAAATAATCGATAGAAAAGTTTTTTTGGAACACGCAAATATAGTATTTTTAGTGTCTGTTGCATTGGGGTAATGAGGAAATACGATATGACTAGACCTGAATTAGTTCCGGAAAAACAACAGATAATGCTTCCAGACGGACGAATGATGAATGCTACCGAGGTTGATTTCGAGGTCGAGAACGAACCTTGGACTGTCGCTAAGTGTAGTGACGGCACAACCATTAGAATGAAGCCGAATATAACCAAGATATTCAGGATGGAGGAGCACGACCCAATCAATGGGGATCCGGCATACTTCATCCAGTCCGGAAATATCATGAGGGTCCAAGCGCCAAACTCTTTGAAGAAGTTTCCGAAGGCATCAGTTCCGACCAAGCCTGACGGAAGGGAAATCGCATAGACAAAAACTTCTTACCCTTTCTTAGCTTAGTTCTTTATAGACCGCTCCAATCAATTAGGAGGGTCGTTTTTCCCAAACAATCACAATCTATTATGCTCGACCTTTTACCGCCAAATGATTCGGCGGTCGTTATATTTGGAAAGCGAGGTAATGGCCGCAGAACGTGTCCTAAACACTACTAAGCCCAAGATAGCAGACTGAGGCCGGGAGCCACGATTGTACTATTGAGAAAGGTATTTACTTTGAAGTGTGACATATTCCTCCGGTCTTGTCTATGAAGAGCTTGGTTATATATATTTCAGTATCACATGGAAATACAGAGAAAGTGGCCAAAGCAATCTCGGAC
>CAVWKV010000091.1:0-7199 GCA_963755265.1 uncultured Methanomassiliicoccales archaeon
CAAGGAGGGTTGCGATTGTTTAATGAACTATGGCAAAAACGACTGCGAATAGCAGGATTAATACCAGTCGTGGTCATAGCCATTTTTGCAGTCGCTTTGGCACTGACAGGTTTCAGGGGACCGGTTTTTGACACTCCCGATCTGGCTCTCATACTGCAATTCGTGTTTGTTTTCTGTGTGAGCATATTGCTGGCTGTTATTTCCGCAAAAGCATACCTTATGTCCGGTTCGTTCACCATTCTTCTCCTCGGAACAGCACCGATGGTGAGCGGGATTCTCCTGATGGTAGCCCAATGGACTATCACTCCATCGCTAGGTTGGATGCTAACACCTAATGAAGCCGTCACCGCAGGAAATCTAGGCATATTGCTTGCTTCAGTCCTTTTATTGATAGGTGCTATTCTTCTGCCGATTCCCAAAGAACGAATATGGTCCACCATGTCACGCAAGGTCATTCTAAGCGGCTCTTTCTTGACTGCTTTCGTTCTGATCGTTGGAGTGATCTTCATCTCCACATCAGATATTCTCCCTGTATTCTTCAACAATGGTGGTTCAACCATATGGAGAGAAGGAGTCTTAGCAATCTCGGGCGCATTCCTGGCGATAAGTTTCACCCTGTTTGGTTGGACTTATCTAAGAACGAGATCCCCGACGCTGTACTGGTACTCTCTAGGCCTCTTGTGCTTCGGAGTATCATTGATCGGAATTGTCTTTACAGTAAAAATCGGAGAAGCGGTTAATTGGTGCGGAAGGATCGGCCTTTATGTCTCGGGTCTGTTGTTCCTCACAGCGGTCATAAGTAGCAATGATAAGGATGATGAACGGGCGGGGGTGTCAAAGCGTTGGGCCGAAGCATTCAGCAAAGATCCCGAGCAAATCTCAGCCTTTTTTTCTAACATGTCGGAAGGAGTTACCTATGGTAGGGTCATTACAGACAATGCGGAAAAGCCGGTTGATTTCGTTTACCTTGACGTCAATGACGCCTATGAGAGAATTCAGGGTCTAACCAGGGAGAAAATTATAGGGAAAAGGGTCACTGATCTGTATCCGGGTTTGGAGAAAGATCCAGCCGATTTCATCGGCATAGTCGGGCGAGTCGCCCTTAATGGCGAACCGTTTACTTATGAAAAGTACTCGCAATTGTTGAACAGATGGTATCACGCTTCTGTTTTCAGCCCTCGGAAAGGATATTTCGTATCGATATTTGAAGACATTACCGAAAAGAAGAAGACTGCTGAAGAAGTCGCCAGATTGGCCTCTTTCCCTCAACTCAATCCTCATCCAGTCGCAGAATTCGACCTCGATGGAAATCTGCTTTATGTCAATCCATCATCCGAATCCATGTTTCCTGACATAAAGAAGTCAGGCTTGTCGCACCCTTTCTTTTCTGATTGGAAAATCATTGTAGAAACCCTCCAGAAAGACAAAAGCAGAACCATTGGCAGAAATATAAACATCGATAATGATTGGTTCTACCAACAGTTCTTTCTAGTTCCAGAAGTCAACCTTGTTAGGATCTATTCGATCATAATCAATGATTTGAAAAAAGTCGAAGACGATCTGAAAAGATCCAATGTCGAACTACAGCAATTCGCTTATTTGGCCTCGCACGATCTCCAAGAACCTCTTCGCATGGTCGTTAGCTACTTGTCCTTGCTTGAAAAGAAGTACAACAGCCAGCTGGATCCCAAGGCTCAAGAATACATCAAGAACGCCGTCGAAGGCGGAACGAGAATGCGAGAGCTTATCGATGATCTGTTGGAGTACTCAAGATTGGACACGAAAAGTAAAGAGTTCGCCTCGGTTAACATGAATGATGTCCTTGAATCCACCATCAAAGTGCTGAAGATCCCTATTGAAGAGAATAAAGCGGATATCTTCGTCGGGCCGCTACCATACATAATGGCGGACGAATTGCAAATGGCTCAATTGATGCAGAATTTGGTCGGCAACGCCATAAAGTTCCACGGATCGGAAAGACCGGCCATCCAAATAATGGCAAAATCGGGAGCTGAGGCTTGGACCTTTTCGGTCAAAGACAACGGGATTGGTCTAAATGTGGAATATTCTGACAAGATATTCCAAATGTTCCAACGACTGCATACCAGGGAGGAGTATCCAGGTACCGGTGTCGGTCTGGCCATATGCAAAAAGATCATCGAGCGCCATGGTGGCCGTATATGGGTGGAGTCGGAGGAGGGCAAGGGTGCGACTTTCTTCTTCACCATCCCTAAAACCGAGGGGGAAGTGAATGAATAATTTGAGACAGATCAGGATCCTTATTATCGACGAAAATCCAGCCGATGTCATGCTGGCTAAAGAATGAATAATCGATACTGGAATCGATGCGGATATCACATCCATTGACGATGGAGAGAAAGCGATTGAATTGTTCAATCGGTTAGACGAACACCCAGAGGAAAGACCATGCACATCTAGCCAGATCCTATTACGATCCGGTTTATAATTTTTTTAAGGGCGAAATGATTTTATGCGTGAGAGGTGGAATTAGCGGATCTTATCCCATGTTCGGTTCCTGTTGGTGCGTTTGCTGGATTTTGGCATCAAGGCCTGCTTAAAGAAGATGGATGAGCGAACGATTAAGTGTCGGTTCTATCCTACAGTAAGCGTAGTCAAATGCAGCGAAAAAATAAGATCATCACTATAATTTTAGTTATCTTTATTATATCGTTGCTTGTGGTTGATAGTTACAGCATAGGTTTAATGAATTCCAGTTCAGCCATAAAAACGACCCCTATTACGCCCATTACGAATTCAGGAACATTCACGGAATCCCTGATACTGAACGAGTGGCCCCATGGAACTCAGAACGCTACCGACGCTACTGTAGGATTCTGGTTCAACGGATGGGGATGGGCATCGATACTCGGAACGGACGATTGCATAAACGCATCATCTGCAATTGATTATTACGCTTCGGCCAATATCACGGACGTTCCGACGGTGGCTTATCTATATGCCCATCAGGACAGTGGCAGTGCAGTCGAGATATTATCCAGCGACTCCGAGCTGGCGTTGCATTATCCCCATGATTGGAATACGTCCCAATTTATAAACTACAGTGAGGCTATCCAACTAGCTGAAGAAGGCAAGAATTTCATGGACTATTACACCTATGCCTCCAAATGGGATAGCCCAGGCAATGGTGGCAAGGGCCATACCTTCATCAGCATGGCAAACCCCGGGGATGAGGCAACCATTCCGATGTTGGCCGCACTTTGGGAATATGCGGGAATTAGAATGGATGGAAGCGCAAGTTGTTTAAACTCAACCATGTTGGGCAGCTGGTATTCAACGGGCAATTATCAACCAGTCGCTCCGTTCAGCCTGATGAATATAGACAGGCAAATATGCGCAGATCATTATTGTAATTGGTCCTCTTTGATGAATATCGCTAATCTTGCTTCTAGTCAGCATGGAGTGGTTACGATCTATGGCCATCCTGACAAATCGATCAAAATACCTGAATTCCTACACTGGTTGGTCAATATAAAAACGAACTATTCCAGCGAGAATTGGCTGGCCAATCAAGGTGAGATCGCATCCTACATTTATGGACGGGATAGTTTGAACCTATCCGGTGCTAATGGACATTATTCAATCAGTCGTCCAGACCCTACCGAAGAAGGCTACTGGAATGTCCCGATAACCGTGGCAATAAATATGGACAACAGAACATTAGATGATGTCACCATCAAAGAAAACAATCAAACGCTGTCCATTTCGTCGGGTACGATCCCAGACATGAATAATTCCAGGATCATGACCACTGGCTATGATATCAGAAATGGAGTTCTTTATGTGTCAGAGTTCTGGAGTCAAAATGCTACCATGGACATATCGTTCCTTCCTCCATAAACGTATGAAATCACGGTTGATTGCCTGCTTCAAAACCTCGGCACTCCTCTTTCTAATGTCGCTTCTTGGCGCTATCTCCGAATCCTTTTTAAAAAAACATAAATATGAACTGGTCCTCCCAGAATAAAAAGAAAAATAAAAAAGTGTTACTCAATATAGATGGAGGTCGGAAGGATGAATGTATCGAGAGAGCAGTTTGCGGATACGGATTGAATATGGCCTTCTTCAGGATTACCTACAACGATAAATATCGCTTTGCCACGTTACATAACTATGGTTGTACTTTCCGATGCGGAGTGTGCAGCTACAAGCTCCGAAGCGGAGCTGATGGTCTGTCGGGACATTCTTTTCCAAGGCCTGAAAGGTTTTTGACCGTTCAGGAAATGAAACGTGCCCTTCTATCCGTTCCCTTGGACATGGTCTACTTCATGGGCGGTGAACCGACCGTCTCGAAGGAATTGCCCGAAATGCTCGATTTCGCCAAGAACAATCTAGGGGTCAGGACATTTCTGGGTCATACAAACGGGAGCTGCTTGCCTTTAAAAAATCTAGATGGAGCCAATGTCGGTATAAAGGCATGGGACGAAGCGATTCACTTGAAATATACTGGCAAACCGAAGAATCTTATTTTCAACAACTTCAAGGCTGCTGTTCATGCCGGACTGGAGATGAAGGCCAATATGGTGTTTATCCCTGGCTTTGTGGATATAGATCAAGTCGAGGCTACCTCATCATGGTTGGCAACCCTAGATCCTAAAATCCATTTTCAAATCATGGGTTACATACCGGTTCCAGGACAGCCCTATGAGCGCCCAACGAATGAACAGATGGCTTCTGTAACAAAGGCTTGCCGAAAGCATCTCCAAAACATCGCCGTCTCGCATCTCACAAGCCAAGAGGCGTTAGATCTGACGGCCCGGGACGACCGGTTTATGGTTAGGGCGATATTGTAGAATGAACCGTCAGATAAGATCGTATTACAAGCATCAACACGTGGAGATGGAACATCCCATCAATATCCTTATGCTTGATTACAAACCTTATCCATCAATTCCCTCCGTCGCTCCATCTTCACCATATTCTCCACACTTCCAGCTCCCGCAGGTCACATAAGGTTTCTCGACCCATAGAGCCTGAGTCAAATCTATCTTGGCTCGAATCTGGTACTCTTTGTTGGGAGAAATTCGACTAAGAACGTATCGATAAAATAACACTCCAGCCTTGTTCAGATTCTTAGGGGGAGCAAATGGAAACAACATGAAAATTGCGGCCAGTCGTGCATACCGTCGATGTCTAGAACTATTTATGAATCTTAGATATGTTATTTCGGTTCTTTCAAATGTTCATCGAAGATTTATTGCCCATGTATAAATAAATTAATAGCTAGAAATCAATATGCTCAGCATGACGCCGTTAATAAATGAACAGATCTCCAAAATCGAAGTCAAGGAAAAGAAGCGGTTAACCAAGTTAGACAAGAAAGAAAAGAGCAAGGTAGCAAAATTGAAAGATAAAGAGAAGAAAGAAGTCGCAAAGGACGAGGGAAAGAAGACCAAAATCGAGACAGCAGCCAAAGAAAAAATGGCTAGGGTTCGACCGAAATAATAGATGTTCCATTATTGAATACTCTTGAATAGCCACTGATTAATGTTTAAGAAAGTACATTAATTCCTGAGTTCGACAGTTGACAACGACCATTTCAGCTCCTTTTAGGATTTGACAGTTGTGTTCGAGGCACCGTTACCTCGTCAAAATCGCCCGAAAACGAGCGATTTTCGCTAGGTCGGATCCAAGTATCCGGCCAAAATGGCCCTGTTTGTGGGGTTGAAGTTCGAGTAGAACCGTCTTTTCACTCCGTTCCCCGCCGAAACCAGCGTAAGTGTCAATTTTTGCAGGGCGGCGATGATGAATTTCGTTGACATCCGTTTGACTGGCTTGACGAAATGCCGTGTCAAACTGATCATCACCTGGGCGATGAAACCAATCAGAAGGACGCCGTGCACGGCGTCCTCCGACCAGACCCGGACCGGTTTGATCTCGATCTCACTTTTCAAGGAATGAAACAGCTTCTCGATGGCGTCTTTGGCCCGGTAGATCCTCAGCGCCTCCGATGCTAGCATGTCCCAGCTGGATGTCAGGCAGAAGCATCCTTCCCGGCCGTCGATGACCTCTCCGAGGAGGAGGCGGAGGCGCTCCGCCTCCGGCAGGTCGGTCAATTTGGTCTGATAATCGTATTTGATGTCGACGAGCGGATTGTTGATGCAGAAGCGCTTCGGCAGACGCCTTCCGTGGTCCAGGCTGTCCTGGACGCCTTGGCCTCGGCGAGCAGGCGTTCCGCCTGCCTGAGGCAGGATCTCAAGTGGTCCTTCTTGAGCTTCTCGGAGAAGAAATAATAGTTGACCCGGCTGGGGAATGTCTTCTTCAGGGCATAGACGCCAGCGTCGGCGTCTATGCATTCCCAGGTCTTCTTAGAGAATTTTTCGAAGTACTGGTCGTCGCTCATGTTGAGCTTCTTCGCTGTCAGATAGTCGTTCCCGTCCAGCTCGATCCGCTCTAAATTCTCCTTGTCATTCGCTCCCCGGTCGAACACGACCAGGGAGCCTGGGCCGAGGAGCCGACGGACCTGTCCGTAGGTCGATCTCATGTGCATCTGGTCATTGACGTTACCGGCCTCGACAGTTAGACCAATAGGAACGTCGTAGGGCGGCGCCAGCATCGCCGCCCCGAGCGTCAGCTGGCGCTCGCCCGGCTGATGGTCTCGTGAATAACCGTACTTGGCCAGATCGGACATGTCGCCATAGATCACGATCGAGGTCCAGTCAAGCAGAACATCGGTCGGAGGATGCCCCAACAGCTCCAGGACGCGGTCCTGGAGCTTCTGGATGATCCTCTCCCGATTGTGGCCGAGCGTTTCCACCGCTCGGTAGAGCGTCTTCTCGTCGAACGACCTGAGCTCGTACTGCTCCAGCATCTCCGGCTGGTTCAGCCACTCGCTGGCCTGCAGCACGCTGAAGTTATCGCCGAGCTTGTATGCCAGCAAACCGCGTACCAGGGCATCCAACGGGATGCCCTTGGTCTTGAGCGGTCCGATGACTCCGCTCAAGCCCAGTCGTTCGTAGAGATCGTCCACCATCAGACTCGGTCCGATGGGAAAAGATTTATTTTCGTTTGGCGTAAGCTGAGCTGTCCTCAGTCTGGACTGTCTTTGCACAATTACAGCAGGGCTGAGGGCACCTCATATCTTTTTCGGATTGGTCAGTTGCATCGATGACTGGGTCATCGATGTTCTACGAAAAATGTCATAAATAACCGGTAAATGT
>CAVWKV010000092.1:0-14766 GCA_963755265.1 uncultured Methanomassiliicoccales archaeon
AAACTGGGTGAACTCAACATAAAGCAATTGAACTCGACAAACAGTCAGTTACTTAAGACGAAATTGGGGTGATTTCTCCACTCTTATAGCGCCTTATTCGACAGCCAACCAAGGACAGCACTTACCGTTAACCTTTCCACAGTCTTCCTATGGGCACCCAAATTATACGATTTCACGCTATTGACCCTGCGTTTCCGGTTTAATGGCTTGATAATTCGCAAGTCCGGACAGACCCTCCTCGCTGACAACAGAATCAGTTCTGATTAACGAATATTTAAGTCTAATAATTATATCATTGAAGCTATCGGTACAGATTCCTTCGGCACAAGGGCTTGAAGGGTCTTATGCGTCTTGGAGGGATCCAACGAGATATGACTAAAAGCCTTGCTTAATGAGATTCTCTGGGTCGAGCTCGTACAGACTCAACACGTTTATAAAATTGTACATTATTATATATTATTGTCATAAGATGAATGTTCATTCACTTTTTATTTTTTCTTGAACGTGAAGAATCACATCCAGATAATAACCATAAATGGCATAAAACACTCCAAGATTAGATCTATAGCCAAATAATTGATATATCTTCAGTAAGTCTATTAGTGAATAGCATTCTCGAAAATTTTCAATCATGAAGTTATTTTTGTTTTTGCAGAAGTCCCAAAGTTCGACCTTTCCATTTTGCATGAATTTAATATGAGAATGAGCGAATGCATTTCTTATATGACAGATTTCTGATCTATGATCGCAATTCAATTCGGGGGAAATGTGATACATTTCCTCTATTGTAAAAAAGAATTGTACAACAGATTCTCTTTCCCATGGTTTAATGCCCTCAAGGGAGTTCATTCTTGTAGATTGTAAGGTTGCCCTTGCCATTTGTCCCAATGTTTCGTATTCAGTTATTATTGCATAGCCAGCAAGAAATATCGCAACCTCGTTGTTAATCGACTTATCTCTTAATTTATTAAAAATCAGTTCTTGGTTTGACTTCATTACCCCGTCATTGAATGAGGTACCGGGATTCACTTTAGGTCTTCCGCCAGTTCTCCATTTATACCGTTTTCCAATATTCTCTAAATTCTCTTCATAGCTCATTATAGCTTTATAGTGAATTGCATGTTTTCTCGACAACTCGTCAAAAAGGGTGAAAAACAAGCCTGTAGCAGGTCCGAATCGATGGACGATCCTAGGTATAAAAGGCCGATAAGTTCCTCAGTTAATCTTCTTGTATCTGGAATTTCCAAAGTTTCCGTTAAGGGAATAATCAACTCAAGTTGATGCGCAACTTCGGAATGGTAATCCTCTAATTTTTTCATCTAGAGTCATCATTTGTTTGTTGAGATAAATTCTTTGGTCTGCATAGCATTATTTGCAACATTACAATTCCATGAACAGTAAGCCAGCATTATCCTTTGATGGATTACTTTACTGTTCACCGGGGAAGTATAATAATGATAGTATTGGATATCCATCTGTTTGCCCTGCCCAATCTATCTATCTCAGGTCTAATCCGAACATCGACATGACCATTCAAATGCTACGATAGGGCTTCTACCGCTTCCTTGACGGTTAAGGCAGTCTATTAGCGAATCCGCTATGAGGGGCCTGCAATGCCTTAAGAATTGATTCCAAGCCCTTGTTCAGAGCTTGACCTGGATAGGATGTTGCCTTGAATACCATCAAACATTGTCGAAGAATTTTACTGCGAATTGACAGAAGGCTTTTACTGTTTGTCTGTCATCTTTCTCGATACCGAATTCTTTCCTATCTGCTAAGTAATGCTGCGGTAAGTGTGTTATTGATTTTCCAGCTTTCAACTCGGGTACAGATAAGCATTTGATATGCTTCTTCGAAACCAGGACGATTGTTGCATTGTCATAAGGGTAATCTTTTCCTAGATCATCCTTTGTGAATGTTTCATCTGCTTTGAACTTGACTTCTATAAAAAAAGAAGTTACCAGACTTATCTCGAACAACGAAATCTGGCATCCGTCTTATATTCAAGGCTACATCACCAGAATTGTTACCCAGATCCCTCATTACTGCTGGGACTGTATTTTCCATACCATATCGATAGACTCCCCATCCCATTGTAAGGAAAAGTTGTTCAATTAGAGTCTCAGCGATTCTGCCTTTGATCATATTTTCACTAAATTGCAGGTTCTGATCGGATGCTCCAAGTTGAATCGTTGGCTCGACGATATCGGTCTCAGATTGCTCCTTATTCAGTTTGCTCCAACAATCGTGGCAATAAGTATGGCCCTCCTTGGCCTGCCCTCCGCAAGTTCTGCAAATCCCCATATCCATCAACCCTATTGGAAATGACTTCCTGCGATACTTAATAAAAATGATGAACTGTCATTGACTATTTTTAATCCGGGTATCTCAACTTTTACTATCCTTCCCAACCATCTACTATCGATGATAGTAAGATCTGTATAGTCGACTCCCACTTGAGGGATTTTGCTTATGAAGAGCGGGATATTCCGCATTATAAAAAATATTTGCATATTGATTTAACTGTCAACTCGTGAAAATGGTCCAGCATTCGCCACATAATTTTCTATCTGTCTCATTAAGGATTTTTTCTAAACAATCCTGACAAATATAGTATGGATCGCTGCAGACACTACAATACTGCTCTGTAACATTGACATCATTCACAATACAAATATCGCAGGTCATCTCCCATTCGACTCCCATAGAGAGTAATAATCGGATGGATTATAAACAATGAATGCAACAGGATTGAAAATCACTCACTCCTTTTCCTTCCATCCATTCATAATAAAAGCTAAGGTAAAAACGCAGGTTCGGCAATCCCCACTAAAAGTATAACCATAATGATCGGTAGAAATGCGGAGACATTTCTTCTTAAGTATCTCACATTGCTCGAAATCACCCCGGAAGTGATCTTCTGGAAGGCGAGCCATTCGTTTCTTATTCTCCATGTCTTCCAGTATGTCATCAAGTTCTTTCATTATTTAATTCTCCTTTCAACAATGATGTCTGGCCAATAAGAAAACGATTTCGGTCTGATACTCTCTGGAGTCCTTTAAGGATCATAGAACCCTTCCCATCCTTCCTTCCATTCTTCATGGATTTGGCATCCTGTCAGGTCGGTAGATGAAGAGCACATCTTTTCCGCAGGATTTGCCTCGGCCTAGAATCAGTTGCTTTGTTCCAACGATTACATCTTTCTCGGCCCGCATTCGCGACAGGGTATGTCCTCCCATTCTCTCATACAACTAACATAAAGACCTGATCGCTCTATTGACTTGTTTTTCAGGGAGCGGAACTACCTTAACAGATATTTTGATAATATATTTATTATGTTAATAGTTATTTTATATCAATAATATAGTATTATTTAATATCATAATACGGAAACTAGACAATAAACCCCTTCCTGAGAATTCAAATCATTTACATGGTAATAGGAGAATCAAATCCTAATAAAATAATCCATTATTTATTCATATACCTATTTTCCTCATCTATAACGTGATAATCCACCAGAATAATTGTTCAAATTGTCGTTGCGATTAAACCATAAAACATTCGTATTTTCCTGTTCTTACTCGAATTTGGATCATACAATCGAGGGTTTTATTGGTAATATCAAGAAGCAAGAACTTGAGCAATCGTGTTCATGATGTTACTGGCCATGAGATTTACCAAATTTATCAGATATCGTTACGGATGAGATCGTAAGAGACATTCATGGCCTCGAAAACACCGATTTAGGCAAAATTTCTACACAATAAATGACGTTATAAATATGGAAATATATTATAAATTATAGTAGAAAAATATGAAGGGGTTTGGGCCATTTTCGCATTCCTGAGATTTTTTTCCCGACCATCTGGCTAAGCTGAGGAGCGTATACCGACGCCCGCACTTCAATTACATCCAGATAACCAAGAAAATTTCTCAGAAGGGGTATAATTCGGCTCTGGACATCTGGCCATTTCTTGGGGCCTCAAATTTGCGTATACTTTCTTGGCCTCGAGGATAGCCGTGTCGTTCGTCTTACGACAGTAGTATTTCTCAGTGGTCTTGGTGCTAGAGTGACCCATCATACGGGATACCGCGTCCAAAGGCACTCCCATATTGACGTTCTCTTGGCCGAAGGTACGTCGACATGCCCTCAGGTCGAAGGTGACACCAGAATCCTCCGTGACCTTCGCCCTGAGCTTCGTCAGGCTATTGGAAGCGAAGTAGCCGTCGCCGCCTTTCAGAACGTCCTGAACTGCCGGAAACAGCGCTTCGAGGTTGGTCAGGTTCTCCATAACCAACCTTTCATTTCGTGCCTTGATATACCTCTTCAGGAACGGGATGCCGTCAGGCTGAATGGCGGTGTCCCTTGCCGTTCCATATGAATCCTCGCCCTTGACATGGTCTGTGTGAAGGGTTCCATTTTTCAGGTCCAGATCGCAGATGTTCGCCAGCCTTAGTTCCTTCGGCCTCAGACCGGTACAGATGGCGGTAACGGTCAGGCCGTAGGCTACCATCCGGTTCCAATCCTTGTCCGATACTTTGTTGGCACATTCCATGATCTTCTGGCGACCATTTGTCGAAATGGTGTACTCCCCACAAGCGTGGGGGTGAACCGAGAGATCAGAAAAACTGGTTTTAAGGGTGAAAGTACTCCCCACCTGTGCCACGCTTGTAACCTATCCGAGAGGCATGTCTGCCAATGCTCCCAGGGACGCATCTTCGCTGGTCCAACAGATCCAACAGTTGACCATTATTTCCCTCCCGACTTCATGGGTATGGGCATCCCGATCAAGGTCCCAAAAGGATGTGCGAGCCCATTGAGGAATCTTTCGTGGTCAAGCGACCGCAGGTCGCCTGCCCGGAGAAAAGAGACAACCTAAAGTGATTTCGAAATAATCGGACGTTCCGACCTAAACGACCGGCGACCTGTCCAACTTTAGTTTCCATATTGGACTTCTGATCGATGGATCAATGACATGGTTTCAATGAATCTGTGTTGCCCACCTTTCGAAGCATGATTCTGTTTCATTTACCAGGCGCCACATCCTGATGCATCGCCCGGGCCTCTTTCCCTCGAAGGATGGACAGAACGAAAGCCACAATGAGCAATGACACCGAGGTCAGTAGGGCTGAGTGCATACCATCCACGAAAGCACTGGCGAGATTGCTCCCCAGGTTGACACTCGTACCTAGGAATATCTGGAAGGCGATGTCACGGGGTATGGAGATCGAAGCCACGAACAAGGCGACGGCAAAGCTGCACACCATCCCGATGTTGGCCATCGTCCGTAACAGGCCGGAACTGATGCCGTAGGACTTCGGCGGGGCATTGGCCATGACCGCACTATTGTTGGCCGGTTGGAACGTGCTCGCTCCCGCGCCATTAAGGACCGAGCCTAGGACCACAATCATAAGGGATGAATTCAGGTCAAGGGTGGAGAAGACGAATATGCCACATATTTGCAGTCCCAGACCGATGGAAGCGATCACTCTGGCCCCGTGACGGTCGGACAATCGTCCTGAAAAGGGTGCGACCAGTCCGCCCAGGATATAGCCGGGGATCAGGAGCAGGGAAGCGTTCCAAGGGGACATACCTCTAGGCCCCTGCAGGTACATGATCACGAGAAAGATGACGGCGTAGTTGGCCAGGGCCTGAAAGAACGCGGCGAAGGATGACGCCGCGAAAATCCTATCCTGGAACAACTTGAGGTCCAGGAAGGGGGACGAAAAATATTTCTCCCAAATAATGAAACCGATGAATGCCAATATCCCAAACCCCAGCTCGATTGCATATTCCGAAGTCCAACCGGAGCCGGTGATGCTCGTGATTGCGTAGAGGATGAGGAACAGGCTCAACCCGAACAGGGCGATACCGCCATAATCCAGTTTCTCCTTTTTTCGCGGGGAGCGCTCCTGGAGCAGATAGTAACCTGCCACGGTGGCCGCGATACCGATGGGTAGGTTGATGAAGAAGATGTACCGCCAGTTGAGGAAGGTGACAAACGCCCCTCCTACCAATATTCCAAGGATCGCGCCAATCGAAAAGCCCATGCCGGTGATTCCGAACGCTTTGCCTCGCTCCTTTATGGGGAAGGTATCGGCGATTATTGCCCCGCTGTTCGAGGAGATAAGCGCACCTCCGACCCCTTGGAGAACGCGGAAAGCGATGAGCTGACCACCCCCGGTGGAAATGCCGCACAGCAGGGAGCCAAATGTGAAAACGGCGAAGCCTAGGTTATACATTCGGACCCGCCCGAACATGTCTCCCAGTTTGCCGACCTGAGTGCCAAGGACGGCCATAACCAAGAGATAGGCGAGGAGGACCCATATCATGGTGAGAATGTCGGAGTTCAGATCATGTATCATGACCGGGAGACCGAGAACGACCGCGGTCGTATCGATCGCGCTCATCATTACGCCGACCATCACGATGCCGATAGCGATCCGACGATAGTGTTTTTCGGCAGTCTCCAACGGATCTCGAGTCATCTACCCAATAAAGCATCAAAAAGGAAATAAACCTTTCATCATCCCACAGTGAACGGTCAAAGCGATCGACAAGAGACATTGCTGGGAAAGAAGATTGGCGCTTTACCTTTCTATGGAATGATAATAAGGAGTTCAAGGAACGGGACCATTACGATTTTGTTGTAACGACCGAACTTCCTATCTATCCGCAAGAGCTATGGCAAGGCAGCCATGAAGCCGTTCAAAAAAATATTGATTCCCACCGATGCCAGCGACAACGCCCAGGCGGCTGCCGCCCGGGGTCTAGAACTGGCCAAACCGAAAAATAAAAAAATGGTTTGAGTCGAATTTTCGACCTCTGAGATTTTTTCCTTAACCATCTGGATGGGTCGGGACACCGAGCCCGCCGGCTTTGAACCCAACAAATGTGAGGAAAGCTGGAGACACGGACCGGCGACGGCCTGCGGCCACCTTCTTAATAATCATACGAACCCGAGTAGTTATTGACACGAACTATTAAGAAAGATCCTCTCCAACCATTTCCATTTTTTTTCCGATCAGCCCTTCGCTGACCTCTTCTCGGTCTCGACCTTCAAACCTGCTGACACATCTGATAAAGCTACTTCCAGCATCTTTTGCAAAGATCTTCTAAACAACCAAGTGACTGGACCTGCATAGGACCCCTCGGCCCTGACCAAGGTCCGGCTCTTCCGAGATGTCAATGACCACACATGAATTGATCTTATGCCCATCACCCTTTCAGTCCAAATAATCATCTTAGGTGGATCGATCTCTTGGATTGTGGACTTAATCTTCGACCCTCCGCTTACCCATTTGAAAACGGTTCCCTTGGAGATTGATTCAATCGCATAAACCTTCTGGACGTTAGGATTCCACGATGGCCAACCTCCAAAATCGGTCAACACTTTCCAAACCGCATCGGGAGGCGCATTTATCTCGATCTCGTGTGTAGCGAATACAGGGGCGTTCGGGTTTGCTTTCATCTGTCGATCTCACCCTTTTGTGACATTTTGGCGTTCAATTAGGGACATATCTACACTGCCTAAAAAGTTAGGAGGTGCCGAATGACCTTGTTGCTTTTTCAGTACTCCCGTGCGTTTTCCATCGGCTGATCAGTGCAAATGAGATGGCTGATAAGATCTTGATTGCCCTACCGTCTCCTATCAACAGGATCTTATCTGGGATGGAAACTCTCGGAGAAGTGACCTAAACATTTGCACCTGGCTTTTCCGATCTGGCCTAAACTGCTTTTAATTCGCACCACTATCTCTAATCCGATCTCAATCAATCGCTATCATCCAGATCCTCCCGGAGGCCTCAAATGACCCACCCCCACCCCAAGCACTTCTTCAACCTCTTCAACCCCGACGTTTACTTCATGACCCATTCACTCCTCACCGGCCTTTCTAAAGAACATTACGCCAACTACGACGAAGCCCGGAAGATCGTCGAGGAAGACTGATTGAACTGCCAACAAAACGGCATTGAATCGGCTAACTGTGGCCGGGAATGTCGGGATAACCACTTCAAAGTGGTTGGGGAGCTGATCGAGGACTATCGGAAGTCAAAGAAGAGGGTGAAGAATCCGATGGTTGTGATGTTCGAACAAACTAAGGAATATCGGATAATGGCTAAGAGCGAGTTGACGCCTGGGCTGTGGGTCGAGAAGCCATATGTGACGTTTGGGGAGCTGAAACAGATTGAAAAGATGGTGAGGACGAATCGAAGGAAGGATTCGCTAGGTGGGTGAGGGTTGGACGACAGTACCCCTTATTCGTTAGACCAACTCACCGTCACGCTCCCATACGCCGCAGCGGTATTCCCAGACGCTAGAATTGCGCCATCCGTATTCTCTATGCTTACTGTTAGTGTGTTTGAACTGCCGTCGCTCTTTTGAATGGTCGCCGAAACATCTAGAGGCGTGTTACTATTCTGTTCGATCGTGAATGATTGAGAACCAGTTCCGTTATAGGTGTTCTGACTTCCAAAGTTTCCGAAACTTCCGGACCAGTTTCCGGAATAATCGATCACTACCTTGACCTGGTTGGATCCATTGGAAAATTGAGTTAGGGCAATCACAATCGCCACAATAACGACAAGAGCTACGATGATTAAGACAATGGTCATGAGCGTTGTCTTCCCGGATCGATTTTGGAAAAGTTCCTTTCTCAGAAACCCACGCACCAAAATAAGAATTGAGGTATAATTATTTTATACTTTGCTAATAATATTATGTTATTTGTCTAGGATATTAAGGCTTTTATCACTTCGATCTCTTATCGTAGTACTCATCCTCTCTCTTCTGGTTCGCTATCTCATTCCGCTTTGTTTCATCATTGGGGTTCCGACCAAAGAAGAGTCTTTGAGATGGAAACAATAACGTGGCTGCATCCCATTCATTTTTGGAACCCGCAACACTCCATCCGGTCTTTGAGAAAGTCACTAAAGCAACCATACTGACTAAAGTCGCCACTATAAAGATGGTGGTGAGTATTGCGGTGAAGTTATCGTATGATGGTATTCTGAAATAGAATACAGCCAACAACCCAAAGAAAGAAGCGATTAGGGCTATACCCGAAATAGCTTCTTTGGTCACCCTTTTCAACAAACTCCCCATAATACAGTACTCTGTGGCCTATAATAAATTAAGGATTCGCTTCCGAGTGCTTCAACCATAAAGAATGAGGGGGATTGGTCTCAGAACGTGTCCTAATTCTGGATTGGCCTGGATGATGGATAATAGGCGGAATCGTTCTTGCGCCATTCTTGTTCTCAATCTTCACCGCCTTAACTAACGAGCTTCCTGAACTGGTATAGAGTGGCAGCGAAGGTCACTATTGCCATCAGACCGATGACCGCATAAGCAGCGGCAAACGTGCTCCATGTAAGGTTTCCCTGAAGTAAGTCCCTCGCCACATCGGAGGCGTAACTCACCGGGTTATAATCCGACACGGTCTGGGCCCATTGGGGCATTATAGAAACGGGAAACATGGCGCTGCTGACGAAGAGCAGCGGGAACATCAGAAGCTGTCCGATTGCGGACACTGTTTCGGCTTTCTTTGTTTTCATTCCTACCGCAAGCAAGAGCCCCGCCCAGGCCAGGTCGAAAAGGATTATTGTTATGAATATTAGCAAAAGTCCGCCGATCCCGGTGGCGATCGTTAGACCCATAAGCAAGGCAACTCCGAGTATTATTGCCGATTGTATTATCAAAACCAAGATGTCGGTCATCAAACGACCGAGCAGGATCGCCGCCCTGTTTGCTGGGGTCAGGAGCATCTTCTGCAGAAATCCCGAATTGATGTCATTGACGATCGACATGCCCGACAGGGCCGCACCGGTGACCGCATTCAATACCAGGATTCCGGGTGTCAGATATTCCAGGTAGCTTCCAGAGGCCCCTGGTAACAAGGTGAGCTTTTCCAACAGCTGGGAGAAGAGGAGAAGGAAGAGTAAAGGAGTGAAAAGGTTGATGAAAAGTAGAATGGGGTTCCTGATTATTTTCGTCAAGGCTCTTGTGAACAAGGATTGGATGTCGTAGAATAGAGTCAAATCAATTCACCTCACATCAGAAATGGTTCGGTGGTCTTCACGCTGAGCTCCTCCGATCTTATTCTTCTCCCAGTATGATGGAGGAAGACATCATCCAACGTCGGGGAGGACATGCTCAGGGAGGTTGGTCGAATGCCGTTGCGGTCCAAAGCCGTCACAATGTCAGCAATTATTTCGTTCGCATTCTTGGCATGAACGGTGATGCTACCGTTTGAATCGGTGACATCGGACACCCCGGGAACTGCCTGCAATATCCCTTTTGTTTTGGACATTATTTCAGTGTCGTGGGAATTATTGATCGTAATACTGATCGTATCATGTCCGATCGCCTGTTTGAGTTCTGACGGCGTACCCCCGGCGATGACCTTTCCATGATCGATTATGGAGAGACGACGGCAGAGCTTGTCCGCTTCTTCCAGATATTGAGTGGTCAGGAATATTGTGATTCCTTCCTCTTTGTTCAATTTTTCAAGATATTCCCATATGGACGCACGTGACTGGGGGTCGAGCCCGGTGGTCGGCTCGTCAAGGAAGAGCAGTTTCGGCTTGTGAATGAGGGCAGAGGCCAGATCGAGCCTTTTCTTCATACCCCCTGAATATCTTCCGGCTGGCTTGTCTGCGAACTCGTTTAGTTCAACCATCCGTAACAGTTCGTCGACACGGTTCTCCAGTACGGTTCCCCGCATTTGTTGCAATCGGCCTTGGAGCCTAAGGTTTTCCTTCCCGGTAAGATCTACATCGACGATCGTTTCTTGACTCAGAACCCCGATCACCTTCCGGATATCCTTGGGAGACGTATCGAGATCGTAGCCCGCTACCGATACACGGCCTGAGGTCTTTCTGAGGAGTGTGGTCAGAATCTTGATCGTGGTGCTCTTTCCCGCACCGTTCGGACCGAGAAACCCGAAAAACTCACCCTCTTCCACACCAAATGATATTCCGTCCAGCGCCTTTGTGCCATCTCCGTAGACCTCGAATAGGTTTTCGACCGAAATGATTTCAGACATACCGTTCTCCCGCATCGATCTCAATGATCGAGTTTGTACCTGTTCCATCATCCGATCGACTGGCCGTTTCAGCACTCATTAACAACCCTCTCAAGCCATCTAGTTACCTAAGAAAAGGCTTCTGACTAATAGGATAGCCTTGTTGTGATATTATAATATCCGAATCATTCATAGCGACATTCCATGCGCAGGCTCATTCTTGAAATCATGGTGAACGAGTTCAGCAAGCTCACGGGGTACCAGTCTCTTCAAAAGGTCAAGATGATGGAGGTTCTGACCGTTCTCAAGTATTCGGATGAGGAGGTCGCCCTCGTCTGCCGGATGGAGTTCGAGGATCCTGCATCCAAGTATGAAGAAGTGTTCGACGCAGAGCGGGGTGAGGCCCAGCTCCTGGAGCGAGAGAAAGAGGGAACGTACATCTACTTCATAAGGAGCAAACCACAATCCGGACCTTCCGGTCTCGATACCCTGGCTATTGGATATATGACCATGCCGTACGGGATAAGAGAGGGAAAATTCACGGCGTCCTTTCTCGGAAGTGCCAAGCAGATAAAGGAACTCTTGAAGATGATTGACGGGACGGGGATCACGTACAAGATCGTATCACTAGCGGATGCTAAATTCTCGCCCGGTTCACCGCTGAACCGCTTGACCGTGAAGCAACGAACGGTCCTGACCACTGCATACAAGCTCGGTTACTACGATGTACCGAGAACAACGAGTTCAGAGGAACTGGCTGAGAAACTACATATCCGGGCGCCTACCCTGGTGATGCATCGGAGGAAGGCAGAAAAGCGGCTGCTTTCAGCGCTGCTTGAAGAATCCTAGGGACTTTCCTCGGTATTCTTGCCGGACTCCTCACCACATTAGGTTACGTTCCCAAGATCATTAAGGGATATCGGACCAAGAAATTAGACGACATTTCACTAGCGATGCTGGTCGTGCTTGGCTTCGGTTTGGCGTTCTGGACCATCGGAATCGTGTTGGACAACTTGCCGTTAATACTGTGGGACATAGCTTCGTTAGCGCTCGTAATAGGTATCGCTTGGCTAAAGATCGAGTACCGAAGGAAGAAATAGACTATCCAAGGAAGGATCTGCGCCTGGGTAAGGCGACATTTTCTTTATGGCGGAAAGTTAGACGCTACCCATATCTTACTCGCTATGATCGATATAGAGCCGAGCGTAATAAATATTAATATTATATTATATAAAATAATATTTGGGTATTTAAATGGGCGATAATGACTCGATTTAAGAAATATCAAATTATTACCGAGATAGAATTTATTTTGGGCATCAGAATGGTTGACGGTGGCTCGATCTGCTGCTCCATCAACCGGATGCCGGGTACAATACTTATGATCTCATTATTCCCAGAGTAGGGTTATTGGTCAAGGCAGCCAAGGAAAAGTCCCACGTTCAAGGAAGCTGTGGCTAAATGATATAACTTTGGAGAAGATGTGAAATTAAAAGATGTGTTGAAGGATCCTTAATCAAAAGGACCCTTTCAACCTAGGAGGGGTTTGCAATTAGGTGTTTTGTTCACTTCTTATCGTAGTACTTGCCCCAATCGCTCTGCTGCTGGTTTGGCATTTCATAGTACTGATTCGGTTGCTTTGGCTGCCTCCTCCGGATCAGGACCACGCTGAGCACAACACCGATCACCACCACCGAACCGATGATCAGTATCCCGAACGGGAACGAGCCGAGCGGGTTGCCGCCATGCCCGGCCCCGGAGGATATGGCCAGGCCTGTCACTGCCTGCGAGGAGATGTCCGGGTCCTGCACGATGCTCTGCCCGCAGGGGTAGGAAATGCCGACGACCGCTGCGAAGCCGTAATACTGGCTCCCGCCGAACTGCACGTCGAACGGTATCAGTCTGGTGACCTGTGAGGTGGCGTTCTCGGTCTTGTTGTCGACCGTCACGTTCTGCACCCATTCGAACGTCCCGATCTTGGTGTTTTCCCCGCCGAAGGTCAGCCTGGGTGTCTTCAATGAGAATGCGTTGCTTAGCGAGGACGACCCGCTCAACGTCTGGCCGCCGGCGGTCATCGTACCATTGTCGCCGGTCGCTTGGATCATCCTCTGGCATTCGGACATTTCCATCAGGGCCGTTACAGCTGGCGGGATGTAGTTCTCGACAAGTGTGCTGTACTCGGCCATGATCATTGGGTTCGAGTCCCTTGCATCAGCATCCCAACCGGTGATGTTCTTGTCCCATTTGACATGGTAGGAGGTAACGTTCCCGGAAAGGGTCAGGTCGCTGGCCTTCTGCAGCTCACCGAACCGGTTGTTGCCCAGCAGTCCCTTGGTCATGGTCACGTTATACTGGGGGACGGAGATGTTGTTCAAGTAGTTCGTCGAAGCCGTGAGGTGGAACGTGAGAGCGATGCTGTTGAGCACGCCATCCCCGTCGGGGTCGTTTTTGTATTTGTTCGGTATGTTATAAGACAGGTTCGTGGCCGTTAGGGTGAAGCTCCAGGTGAGGTTTCCGTTGCTATCGGTCCCGTTCTGCCAGTTGCTGGCTATCCAGGCAGTGTGCAGATTGACGCCCTTATAGATCTGATCTTGCCCCATCTCGAGAATGTCAGCCATCGTGTTGCCGATCTGTGGTGTGTAGGTCAATACACTGTTACCGCTTCCATTATATTCTATCAGCCGGTCCAGTTTGACCGCGTACAGGGTGTAGATCTTCAGCGGCTTTTGGGTCAGGACGGTTCCGTTAGGTTCGTCGACGTTGAGATAGCCCAGATACCTGGATATGTAGGACACGAAGTAGATATTGTTCGGGGTTTGATTCGTTCCCCACAAAATGCCGAAAGCGGCGTCGGAGCCGAACTTCACATAGAAGTGATCCCCTCCGCCCAGGTCGGTGGTCGGACCGACCTCGGTCGATATTTTATCATTCATATTCGTGATGGCCGGTGAAGCGCTGGCCGCCGGCACAGCGAAAGCTGTGATCAGCATCATCAGCACCGTCAAAACCGAAACAGACACAATTGCAATATTTTTTCTCATGATGATTACCTATAAATGAGGACTTGGATGTGAAGTATATCAATCGATAGAGGGGTTTTGCTTCAATTTTGCATTTTTCATTATTGATAATGAACGATACGAACAGGGATGTAGAAACCAAATAATATGATAATCTCAGAGAATGTAAAAGGAGACAATAGAAAGGTAAAGGAAAAACTTGAAGGAAGATTGCCATTCGTCCATGGCGGAATGAACTGAAGAAAGGGAATATCCCAGCATAGTATAGGATTTACATTCTATACAATTAACCCGAATGACTACTAACGATCTCATCGAGAATCTCAGCCTTTGTCTTTGATTCCGGGATATGCAGATTCAATCGGATAGTCTCCACATAGCAATCATCCCAATATTTTTCGAGAGTGGATCTCACTATATTTGGGATCGATCCGTCGCCGGGTTGCTGGAAGTAGGATTTCAGGCCCAAACAGTGACAGGCATAGTTACGGATTTGGGAGACATGCGGCCCCGTCAGCGGGGCGGCTGCTGTTTGCGCCACAGCACGAGCAGTTCGGCGTTTGCGGTGAGGACCTCGCGCAGAGCGTCCTGAAAAGCGCCACTGGCGGCGACACGCCGGCGGACGTCGTCCACCCAGTCCTTGGGAATGCGCTCGACCCGCTTCTTGCCGGCGGCCATGAAGGTCAGCGACCAAGCGGGGTGGCCGTCGCCATTGG
>CAVWKV010000093.1:0-85644 GCA_963755265.1 uncultured Methanomassiliicoccales archaeon
AGTTTGACACATTTACCGGTTATTTATGACATTTTTCGTAGAACATCGATGACCCAGTCATCGATGCAACTGACCAATCCGAAAAAGATATGAGGTGCCCTCAGCCCTGCTGTAATTGTGCAAAGACAGTCCAGACTGAGGACAGCTCAGCTTACGCCAAACGAAAATAAATCTTTTCCCATCGGACCGAGTCTGATGGTGGACGATCTCTACGAACGACTGGGCTTGAGCGGAGTCATCGGACCGCTCAAGACCAAGGGCATCCCGTTGGATGCCCTGGTACGCGGTTTGCTGGCATACAAGCTCGGCGATAACTTCAGCGTGCTGCAGGCCAGCGAGTGGCTGAACCAGCCGGAGATGCTGGAGCAGTACGAGCTCAGGTCGTTCGACGAGAAGACGCTCTACCGAGCGGTGGAAACGCTCGGCCACAATCGGGAGAGGATCATCCAGAAGCTCCAGGACCGCGTCCTGGAGCTGTTGGGGCATCCTCCGACCGATGTTCTGCTTGACTGGACCTCGATCGTGATCTATGGCGACATGTCCGATCTGGCCAAGTACGGTTATTCACGAGACCATCAGCCGGGCGAGCGCCAGCTGACGCTCGGGGCGGCGATGCTGGCGCCGCCCTACGACGTTCCTATTGGTCTAACTGTCGAGGCCGGTAACGTCAATGACCAGATGCACATGAGATCGACCTACGGACAGGTCCGTCGGCTCCTCGGCCCAGGCTCCCTGGTCGTGTTCGACCGGGGAGCGAATGACAAGGAGAATTTAGAGCGGATCGAGCTGGACGGGAACGACTATCTGACGGCGAAGAAGCTCAACATGAGCGACGACCAGTACTTCGAAAAATTCTCTAAGAAGACCTGGGAATGCATAGACGCCGACGCTGGCGTCTATGCCCTGAAGAAGACATTCCCCAGCCGGGTCAACTATTATTTCTTCTCCGAGAAGCTCAAGAAGGACCACTTGAGATCCTGCCTCAGGCAGGCGGAACGCCTGCTCGCCGAGGCCAAGGCGATCCAGGACAGCCTGGACCACGGAAGGCGTCTGCCGAAGCGCTTCTGCATCAACAATCCGCTCGTCGACATCAAATACGATTATCAGACCAAATTGACCGACCTGCCGGAGGCGGAGCGCCTCCGCCTCCTCCTCGGAGAGGTCATCGACGGACGCGAGGGATGTTTCTGCCTCACCTCCAACCGAGATATGCCAGCATCTGAGGCGCTGAGGATCTACCGGGCCAAAGACGCCATCGAGAAGCTGTTTCATTCCTTGAAAAGTGAGATCGAGATCAAACCGGTCCGGGTCTGGTCGGAGGACGCCGTGCACGGCGTCCTTCTGATTGGTTTCATCGCCCAGGTGATGATCAGTTTGACACGGCATTTCGTCAAGCCAGTCAAACGGATGTCAACGAAATTCATCATCGCCGCCCTGCAAAAATTGACACTTACGCTGGTTTCGGCGGGGAACGGAGTGAAAAGACGGTTCTACTCGAACTTCAACCCCACAAACAGGGCCATTTTGGCCGGATACTTGGATCCGACCTAGCGAAAATCGCTCGTTTTCGGGCGATTTTGACGAGGTAACGGTGCCTCGAACACAACTGTCAAATCCTAAAAGGAGCTGAAATGGTCGTTGTCAACTGTCGAACTCAGGATTTATTATCAATCAATATCTCCCTTTTTTCCAATATTGAATGAGGCAGAGAACGCAGAATGGCAACGATGATGATGCGAACAGTCTATGAAAATGTTCACTTTTTCTGCTGATCGTCTGACCGTCACCGATCTGGTACTTATTGATATTTTATGTGTATTGGCTTGGCCAGACTAATTATGTAGCTCAAAACTCGATACTGTTTTAAAATATGGTACACCGGAAGAAGGGCAGTCATTGTAATTGTCGTAATAATTGTGGTAACAGCAGCGATTGCTATTCCTAAACAATTATTCTAACTCAACCGTGCCCATTTTGTGGTCAATCCTGAACAAGTCCCAAAATAGTAGATAATATAGCCCTTCCATCCAAAACTTCTTCAGCATACTAATTCTCCAATAATGCAAGTTGCCGGCAGTAGTGGCCAGCAGCCCCTCAGACGGTGGAAGACTATTTTGTTGACTGTTTCAGCTCCTTATTAGAACGAGCGAGTTCAAGCGCTTTTTTTTCGATGTCACGTTCGTACTTCCTGCGCTGGATCCCAAGTAAAACGACTATCCAGATGCCGGCAATTGCTATTGGACGATTGAAAAGATCGATGGATAGAGTCCCTGAAGGCTCGAAGGGCACAGCAATGATGGTCAGGACCGTGGCTATCAAAGCCATACCATAGATCGTACGGTCATTGGGCAATCCAAGGCAAATGAAGACCGGCAGGATGTAAAGAAAGCAGGCGCTATATCCGCTGGGTGTTGAAGCGTCTAGGACAAATATTGCAACGATGAGGATCGTGCATATCGACAGAATCCCTCTTTCGCCGATGTCGTACTTTTCCATTATCATGGTTATTCATCCCCGAGTTGTTCTATGCATACATAGGCCGGAGGAAGGATACAAAAGGATTGTCCTTCCAATAATTAGTTAGGTGGAGATGCCCGAAGGCGGTTAGGGGATGCTATGACCAAGAAGATAAATCAGAACGAAAACGTCAGGACATTCCCAGAACCGAATTTCCAGGATAAACAGAAAAAGGCTTTGATGGGATCAAAAGAATATTTGTCTGGATATAATTAGTGGTGGACTGGGGGGATTACCCTCCACCAAACCGACTGGATAACGACCAATTCCTCCCTAAATCGGGAAAAGTCCCGCCGGGGGTTCGAAAGATAAAAGGGCTCATAGCCCTGCAAACACTTTTTCATTCTTTCTCTTGTTATGTTTTTGTTGAAGCGTTGCAGTATGGGCAAACCATAGCCCGAGTATCAATCTGCTGGCCACAATTAGTGCAATGCATCTTCAATTGCGTTCCGCAACGAGGACAACTAAGAAACTCGGCTTTGAAGATTTGACCGCAGACTGGACAGGTTGTTTGCATGGGTTGGAGTGGTGGTATATTTTGATAATATGCCTGTGGTGGAGGACTGTAGGTAAACGGAACGTCTGGTCGGTCTCCGGTTATCAATCCAAATAAGAACAAAACACCACCTAAAATAGCGACAACGATCCCTGCAACTCCTGCGCCATTAAGTTGATATGTGTATGTCTGGGAAAAATAATGCCAATATGCATCAATACCGATTATTACCGTAATAAACAAACCTGCTATTATCATCAAGAAACCGAATATCGTCATATCCCTTTTTTCTGTGCGATTCATGTTTATTGTTCTCCAACTTCTTGTTTATACGTTGAGTGTAATAGGATAAGACCCACCGCTTGAGAGGGTTACTGTCTGTTGGTCGCTCGTTGCTCCAAGTCCCCCACCTGTTGTGGTGGCTGAAACAACTATGTTATAGTTTCCTGACTGGGCTATCGTGAATTGAGCTGTCAAGACATGCGTATCTGATGATCCCGCTGCAAGACTGCCTGAAGCCACACCTACCCCGTTGAGATAAATGCCGTAATTTATCGAGTTCAGAATATGTGTAGAATGTACGGTGACGATTACCGAGGCTGATTGCGTCGGTACCACCCAAACAATCCCGACGATGGCCACCATTAATATAACGACAACGACGGCAATGACGATTACTTTTCGTGTTATGCGTTTCTTCTTTGGAACGGCATCCTGATTCGCTTGGGGTAGTGATGGTTGAATTGGTTGAGGTGGATATACTGCGGGTGGAATCGTTGTGATCTGAGGTTGTGATGGTTGATAAGGTGTAGATGGTCTGAGGTTCGTTCCACAGGTCTTACAAAACCTTGCGCTTTCAGAATTCTCGAACCCGCAATTAGGACACTTCATAGGAGACCGCTTGCTAAGACCGCCTTTTCGGTGCTTAAGGTTTGGTACAGTTATTCGAATCTAGAAGTGAGCAAACACCAAACCGGCTCCTAAAGGGGTCGATAACCCCCCCTATAAGCCCTCAGGAAGCCCCTTCAAACCCCTATTCAAGCGGGTTAGTAAGCCTATTTGAAGCTCCTTCGAACCCTTTGTTATCCCATAATGCGGTATATACGGTACGTTCGGTACGATATTCTTGCTGGACCAGCATTGTAACCGTACCATTCATACTGAATGTACCGAGCCCTGGAACAGGGCTAGAATAATCCCTGGCGCATCCTTCTTATTATTGGTACGTCTACTTGCTCATTGCGGAATATATCCTTCTCCTCTAACCCCTTCCTTATAGCTTCGGCTAAGGGTAGGGCGTAATCATCACCATACATCTTCACTAGGCAAGCAACGAATTGACTCACCTTCTCGACTGGGAAATCCTCTCGCCAAGTGTTGATATCATATGGGTATCTGTTTTCCTCGGAATTACCGTAGAAGTAAGGGCTAAGGTGGTCAACCGATCCTATGAAACCCAAGTCAATCATCTGATTTATGTCCGAAAACCCGTCCCTTAATTTTTGATGGATGCTAGTTTTCATTTTCCTTTGGTTATCGTTCAGCTCTTGTTTGTAATTTAAGTTGCTAGTGTTCTTATCCGCTAAAGTCCTGAGAAAATCAATCTGCGGATCGGACAATATTTTCGATTTGAGTTTCCAGTCATCTAATAATTGTTGTAGGGTGTCTAGTTTCATTCTTCTTAACTTGTCCAACTGAGCTTCGCGTGATTCATTCATTGTTACCACTAATACTCACAAATGCTAATTTGTGTATATTAAGTAATTCTTAGACCTATCTTCGAGCATGAATAACCTTTCTGAAATGAAGGCTAACATGGGCATACTTGTAAGGGGTGATTTTCGAGCATTGGAGTCGTTCCTCCATTATATCGAACCAGTCCTGGACGATTTAGGGCTCCAGCTCGTGTTCAAGCAAGTATCAGCTTCAAAGCTCTGGATCAAGGAAGGAGATGGAATGAATGACATCGGAAAGACCCCTTGAACCTCCGGCTCTTTGCAAGGATATGGCCACGGCCATTGGATGGCTTCAGAATGTCCTTCGACTAAATTCCGATACTGATTACCAGACTGTGCTGTTATGGGCTGTCCACACGTACATGAAGGAATGCTTACCTTCGAGCATCTGTCTTTATCTGGCATTTGATGGGGCGAAGTCCTCGGGAAAGACAACAGCAACAAGAGCGTCTATTAAGCTGGCTAAGAACGGGTTGATGATAACGAGCATAACGCCCTCTGCGCTAAAGCGTTTGATGGATCAGGGAGCCACCATCGCAATCGATGAGATAGATGCCCAAACGTTCCAAAATGAGGCCCTAGCAACGATGTTGAGAATGGGTAATTCATGGGATGCTCAGGCAAGATTGACTGAGCAAAGACAAGGAAAATTTGAGGTCATTCAGACCAACATTGGAGGCCCTAAGGTATTCAATTTTCGGGGGGAGATCGAGGAGGCCCTAAGGTCGAGGTGCATTGTCATCAGCATGCCTTCATGCAAAGATACCCAGCTAATTGTCGAATCCCTATTCCTGGACCATCATCTTACCCAGGTGAAAGACTGGCTGGAATATGAGGTTGGAGAAGCTATGTTCAAGCTTCAAGAAAACGCAGTTATGAGCGGAATGACGGTACAAGAATACGTAGAGATGGAAATGAGACACAAAGACTTCCTGGAGCGTCTAGACAAGATAGAAGCAGCTCTAGGAAGAGGTGTCCAACAGGCTGCGATGCTCCTAAGAGATCAATTCGATAATGGGATGGAAATTGGAGGAATCTATCAAGAAGATTGTTGAGGGCCAGGTCAACGAAGATCAGTTCGAGACGGAAATCGGGATCATGGCTGACTATTGGCGTGGAAGGGCACAAACGAACCACAATGACGGTATTGATGGTGAGTCTTTGATCTCAGTCGGGTCGGAAGACCTTAGAATGGCCATCAACCAGGTACTCAGGGAGATGGGACTAAAGGACATCCCAAAACAAAGGTTTAGTATTTTGAAGCATGAGGTGGGCTGGAGGGAAGGATTCAATGCCAAAAAGAGTAGCACGGCCCATGGAAAGATCATCCTGACCTTTGATCCAGTCGTTCTAAAGAATCTTGGACTGGAGGATAGAATATGAGAGTTGCCCTCTATGCCAGAGTCTCCCGAGCAGATAAGGACCAGGAGCCCGAGAACCAACTGCTCAAGTTACGGGAATACGCAACAAGGCATGATTGGGACATCTATGCCGAGTTTCACGATTACGTTAGCGGGGCAGCGCCCGTTAAGCCCGCCCTGGAGAAGATGCTACGGGAGGGAAGGGCGAGGCACGACGATGCCCTCCTTATCGTCAGGCTAGATCGTCTTGCGAGATCCACCAAACAGCTCCTTACGATGTTGGAGGACCTTGACCGATATGGGGTCGCCCTGATTTGCTCGGATCAGCAGATAGACACAAAAAGCCCGGCTGGGAGACTACTTTTTACTGTTCTAGGGGCGGTGGCAGAGCTCGAGCTCGATCTGATACGGGAACGGACGAAGGACGGGATCGCTCGGGCGAGGGCTCAAGGCAAACAGATCGGCAGACCTGCTAACCGAACGAAGGATAACGAAATCGAAGCACTACGGGCTCAGGGCATGAGCCTTCGCCAGATCGGTGAACGGTTGGGCATAAGCCATCAATCCGTCAAGCAGAGATTACGGCGAGGCAGGGTACAAAAACGGGATGAGAACAAGGCATGAGGCCAGTTAATATCGGACATGATGCCCGAGACGGGGCTTCAGAAACGGACGATAAGTTTACAGGCTCAGAGCCCGTTCCTCGTCCTGAGGGGTACTGAATGCCAACAGCATGGTATTCCCTTGGCAGCGAGCTAGATGCTTATCTGCAAGAGCTGAGAGATGGTAATCGGAGCGAGGTCACAATACGAGATTACAGATGGGCTCTGAAAACCATATTATTGGCTCTAAAGGATGCCGGGCTTGAGCTGAACCCTCGAAAGATGGGTCGGCCCGAGATCAACTACCTACGCAACGATTTCCTAGCAGGGAGGTCCGAGCGCTACAAAGCGAATATGGTATCCATGCTGATAGGTTTCTTGAAATGGACTGGAAACACGGAAGTGGCCAGGATCAAGATAGGGTTCGGGAATCTGAGATCGTCAAGGGTTAGATGGCTAACGGATGAACAGGCAATGACAGTTAAGATGAATGTCCAGGGTATCGAGAAGATGATTGTTCATTGCGAGCTAGACCTTGGAATGCGACGCATTGAGCTCATACGTTTGAAGGCCGTCGATTTCTCCAGCGGACGGATAAATTCTGTCCACCTTCTCGGAAAGGGAAGGTACGGGGGAAAGCCCAGGGATATCAACTGGCATCCTGAAACGATAGCGATACTCGAAGAATACCTGGGGATCAGGGACCGGGAAATTGCGAAGGCGAGAAAGAAGAACAAGAACGTGGTCGTTCCAGATTCGTTATTGATCTACGAGAGGAACGGTAAACTGTTCGCCTATCAGAAGAGCGCCATCGAGAAGATACTCAACAAGATCGGCGCAAGGGTAGGATTCCATTTCTCGAACCATGACCTACGGAGAACATGCGGTCGTATGATGTACCGGGCAAAGGTTCCGATCGAGCTTATTGCAAGGAAGTTCGGACACGCCGATACAAGGACGACGATGAAGTATCTCGGGCTCGATTTCGAGGATATGAGCGCTGCAGAAGACCTCTATGCGACATATCAGGCCAGCGTGTTTCTCCCGAAAAAGGGAGGAATCAAGGTTAGCCAGGAAAATGGTGGACTGGGGGGGATTCGAACCCCCGGCTTCCGCCTTGCGAAGGCGGCGATCTTCCGCTGATCTACCAGCCCGATGTACGGACAGGGAATACTACTTGAGATTTAACTGTTTCTGACCATTGGTGATGCTGGATTCAATACAATTAACTATTTTATTGAGATCGTATCAAGAATACCGGTCATCGTTCCCGAAATAATTGTCATTCATCATTTTCCTTAACAAAGATCCATCATTATTTATTATATATAATAACTAATATAATAAATAATGTCCGGAGAGGGCTAAAATGGAACTAAGTGGGTAGTGAAAGCATTCGCTTTGGCGGTCTTATTGCCGATAGTGATTTTGGCGTTTGCCGCGGCACCGGCCGAAGCAAAGAGCTCGGATAATGGAAATTGTCAGGGACAAGATTACACAAAGAATTGCAGACCAGACAGCATGGTGGTGGACACAGTCAGGATTGACACGACCATTTACCTTTACCAGGTTCCGTTAACCGAGGCTCAATTGGCGATGTTGGGTGAAATAATCCCGGTCAATCTTCTGGCGGATAACCATATCCAGTACCTCAAGTTTGACGGAACCGAAGTACAGCCTCCAATTCTTAATGACCAAACGTTGTGCGCGTTTCTACTTTTTCTTCCTTCTCGCCTTCTTATGCGAGGTCATCGATTTCGCCTTGGCCACCACCGAATCGACAATCTGCGGGGCCACGCCGACGTAGTTCGCCGGGTCCATTACATCATCCAATTCCGCCTTGGTGATGCGGGACTTGACCTCCTTGTTCTTCAACAGCATCTCCTTTAAGGTCTTCCCCTGGTCTTCCGCCGCCATACTGGCACGTCGTACGATCTCGTGCGCGTCCTGGCGTCCTAGGCCCTTGCCCACCAGGCAGATTATGACCGGCTCGGCCATCATCAGACCGCGGGAAGAGTCCAGATTGCGCTGCATGTTATCCTTGTGGATGACAAGTCCAGAGAATACGGTGTCCATCTTGGTGACGATATCATCTGTCAGTACCATGATATGAGGGAGGATGAACCGTTCCGCGCTTGAGTTGGTAAGGTCCCGCTCGTGCCACAGGACCATATCCTCCATGGCTGGAATGATCATCGCCCTAGCGATCCTGGTAAGCCCGCAGAGGTTCTCGGAAATTATCGGGTTGCGCTTCTGCGCCATCGTCGAACTGCCTACCTGCTTTTTGCTGTCGAAGGCTTCAGACACTTCCATGATCTCGGAGCGCTGCAGGTTGCGGACTTCCGTAGCGTAGCGTTCGCATGACGTGTCCAACATGGCCATGATCGATACCAGTTCGGCGTACCGGTCGCGGCAGACGATCTGGGTCGCTGCTTCTTCGATGCCCAGCCCCAGGTCGTTCATGACCAGTTCCTGGATCTCCAGCACCTTCGGGCCCAGTGCCGCACCGGTTCCGATGGCTCCCGACATCTTGCCCACACAGAGCCGCTTTCGGGCCTCGGATATCCGCTCCTGGTACCGCATCATCTCCGTTATGTAACCGGCGATCTTGAAGCCGTATGTGGTAGGGATTGCGAACTGTCCGTGTGTCCGTCCCATCATGATTGTGTCGCGATTCGCCTCGGCCAATTTCGATAGTGTACTGATGAGTTGGATGACATCCTTCTCCACGATGTCGAGCGATTGGGATATCTGGATGGCGGAGGCGGTATCGACTATGTCGTTCGAAGTCGCTCCGAAATGCACGTACCGGCCAGCCTCGCCGGAGCATTGCTCCGAGAGGGACCGGATCATGGCCATGACATCGTGCTTGATCTCATCCTCGATCTCCTTGACCCGTTCCGGTTTCACGTAGTGTAGGTTGGCCTTCTTGGTGATCTCGGCAGCGGCCGCCTTCGGCATGTTTCCAAGTTTGGCGTGCGCTCTGGCCAAGGCAGCCTCAACCTTCAATTGGGTGAGAAGACGGTTCTCCTCTGTGAATATGGCCTTCATGTCGTCGCGCCCGTACCGGTAATCTAATGGGCAAAGAAGCATCAGTTCAGCTCCGCGTAGATAATAGACAAATGCTATGACCGACTCCGCATAAAATCTTGTCGGGCGGGATATCCTATCCTATATTAATCAACAGAATAAGAGCTCCATCCTATCGCGTTCCGACTGTTTTCATTAGCTGGAACGAGAATAAGTCGGGAAGCTTTAAGAATGGCGAGTTGGTTGTTGCACCGAAGTGGTTCGATTGTGCGCTGATACTGGCAATGGGAGGATACCCAAGGAGGTACTTGACTTCTTTAGGTCACCAGGGGGTCACTCTTTGATCATTAAGGGCGACGCCGGAACTGGCAAGACCACGTTCGCCCTTCAGCTGATAGAGGAGCTGTCACAGGAACAGCCCGAGTACTACCTTTCAATGCGCGTGTCCGACGAGGCTCTCTTCCGCCAGTTTCCCTGGCTCAGGGAGAAGGCTAAACGGAACGAGATACTCAAGGCAGGCAAAGCCTTCCTCAAGAAGACGTCCAATGTCGAGAAGGAGGAGGTCAACCCTAAACAGGAGGCGACACTGCGCGCCACAAAGAACCTGTTACGTGCCCTGACCGTCACTGATACCAACCCTTCGGTGGTAAGGACCGAGCTGAACAAGCTCGAGGGGCAGGTCGAGGCAGGCGAGATCGACCATGATGAGGATGACGAATATAACGTCCTGGCACCGGACGGTTCGCTCATCCTGGAGATCGGGACTATGCTACCGGAACTGGAGCTGGCCTACGACATTACGGAGAACAACTTGCCTAAGCGGTCCCTGATCATCCTTGACTCGATAGAGGCATTGTCAGAGATATACGGAATCAGCGCGCAGCGAATCATGAACGTACTGCAGAAGGATCTGGTGGAGCACTCCGATACAAACATCATCTACGTCCTCGAGACGTCGAACAAATCCATCATGGACTACCTGGGCGACGGTGTGCTCATCCTGGATTCGGATGAAAGGGGCGGTCGGCGCATAAGGCAGCTCATCATAGAGAAGCTGCGCGGCGGGAGCATACACCGTTGGAAGTACATGTTCACACTGCAGGGCGGTCGTCTCAGCGTCTTCGACCAGGATACCGAATGCCTGCCATCCACCAAAGGCAAGCATATCGCCGTACTAGACCCGAACCAGAAGACCATATCATTCGGCTGCTCCGCCTTGGACAAGGTCATGGGCGGCCTGCCTCGCGGCGGAATGACGTTAATCGAGATTGAGCCGGGCGTGCCGCAGAGCACAGTGCAATGGCTGGAGACTTGCATGATCGTCGACCACCTGTCAAAGGGAAGGGGGCTGATCTGGAACCCGCTCTATTCGCTCGATTACGCGGAGATCCAGAAAAGGATGCAGGGTAAGCTGGAGAAGCCGGAAATGCAGGAAGGCCTTAACATACTGGACACCAGCAACCAATCCACTAATGGTTATCCGTTCCTGCGGGCCATCGAAGGCACTGATGCTTCTCACGACCTGCGCTGGGACTCACTCAAGTACATGCTGTCCCGTTCAGCTGCTCCTTATCTATCAATACTCGGCTTCGATTCGATGGAGGCGACATACGGCGGCGATGTGCTGCCCCAGACGTTCCACCACATTGATGCAATGAGGCGTGGCGGTCATGTGGTCGTGGCGGAGGCGACACCGATCAGTAAATCGTTGCCCCATCTTGCCAACCAGGCCACTATGCACATCAAGCTAGAGAGCGTCAACGGGACGGTTCTCCTATGCGGTCATAAACCGTACACGCCATATTACCATCTCGAGATCGAGGTCGTGGACGGGCTAGAGTGCCCCAAATTAGTGCCGATGATCTGAGCGATGGAAAAGGGAACGATGAACATAATGAACCCGTCTGGGGTCTCTCAATACTCAGATCTGCGGCCTGGGGCTTCAGCTTGGCATGCCTTTGGCACCGAAGGTCGGGAATTATTTATTTTGAAAAGCCGCCTGCTGGCTTTTTATTCTCATTCTACAATAGGGGTTTGCACATGGTAGACCTCCTCAGCGCCTCCCAGCTTCTTACGGATCCCTACGCGGTCAAGATACTGGTCGCCACCGTGAGAGTGTCCAAGTGCGCCCAGGACATATCCCTGCAGTTCGGGATACCGATTGCAGCATGTTACCGAAGGATAAGGGATCTGGAAGGTGCCGGCTTGGTCCTGTGCACCGAAAGAAAGCTGACCAAGAACGGCAAGCGCGTCAATTACTATGTCTCCATGGTCAAGAGCGCCACCGTCTTCTATGAGGAGGGGAAGCTCAAGGTCAGGTTCCAGATGAAGGACGGGACATTGGGTTCCCCGAACGACGGTTGGCACGACATCGACGTCGAACGCCGTGAGGATGATCTGCCCCCGGAGGACAAGGATGACAGCCTCGAGGACGACCCCGGTGACGGCCGTTAACTCCCTGGCTGGCATAGGCTACGAATCTCGAAGGTTATCGAAAGAGTTATAAATAGTCGTCATTATGTCCAACTCGCCTTAATTGTCAAATTCACAATTGAGAGTGAGATTTATGACCGAACTGTTAGAGGACCTCGACCAGAAGCGTCAGCTCAACAACAACGAGGCGGAGAAGCACAGGCGGCTCCGGGATGAACTCAACGAAAAGACGAAAGAATGGGTTCAAAAGAGAGACGAGCTGAACGCAAAGGTCCGTGAACTGGTAGAAGAAGCGGCGAAGCACCGCGAGACTAGGGACGCATTGAACGAACAGGTCAAGGCAGCTAAGGAAAGCCGCGACCAATGGAACAAGAAGGTCAACGAGCTCAACGAGAACGTTACCAAGCTCAAGAAGGACAACCTTCCGCACGAGGGCCCATCGGTCGCTCGCATGAAGAAGGACCTCAAGGCCCTCGAGTTCAAACAGATGACCTCTTCCCTCACCAAAGAAAAGGAGAAGGAATTGGTCGACCTCATGAAGTCCCTCTCGATGCAAATCAAGGAACGCGAGAAGTCACTAGAACAGAACTCGGACATAAAGGGTGCCATTCACGACCTCCGCGAGTCCAAGGACCAGGCCGAAGCGCAACACAAGCTCGTTTCCGAACTGGCAGAGAAGGCGCAGGCGGAACATGATGCGATGATCCAGCTCTACGAGAAGGCCGATACCTTAAGGAAGGAAGCGGATGGATCGCAGGAGAAGTTCATCGAGACCAAGGTCAAGGCGGACGATGAGCACAAGAGGCACATCGAAGCCATCCGTCAGGTGCATGACTATGATAAAATCATCACCGGCTTGAGGCAGAAGGCCCGTAAGGCGAGGAAGAAGAAGGATGAATCCTCTGCCATGAAGGAAGCCGAAGACATCTTTGACAAATTCAAGAAGGGTGAGAAGCTCAGCACGGAAGACTTGATGACCCTTCAGAAGTCCGGCTACCTATAGCCAAAACCCCTTCCATATCAACCTTTTATTTATAGCCATCATTCCAGTGGAAGCGTTGGTTCTTTGATTATCAAACATTGGTTAATTTTAAGAAAGTCTTATATATTCTGTAATGGATAGTAGTTTTCGGGAAGGTCTGGGCTAGTTTTCAGAGTGCATCCCATCCCTTCTGACAAGGCTAGCCCTTCCCAAACCTTTTTCCTTCTATCAAGATTTCTATCCGCGCAAAAAGGTTATTATTGGCAGAACCCTACCGCTGCCAGAGGACTTTAGAATGGTGCTTGAGAACCTTGGTCAATCGTTGCGTGACGTGCTCAAGAAAATAGTCAACGCCAGCAACATCGACGAAAAGCTCGTCAAGGAGATAACCAAGGACATTCAGCGGGCGTTGCTCCAGGCGGACGTCAATGTCAAGCTGGTCCTGGAGATCACCAAGGAAGTGGAGCGCCGCGCGCTCACCGAGAAGCCGCCGGCGGGCAAGAGCTCAAGGGAGCACGTGATCCGCATCATCAATGACGAGCTGGTCAAGATCCTCGGAGAACAGAAGACGCTCCCCATACAGAAGCAGACCATCATGATGGTCGGCCTATACGGTCAAGGCAAGACCACCACGTCCGGCAAGTTAGGTCGCTTCTTTCACAAGAAGGGCATGAAGGTCGGGCTCATCGCCGGTGACGTGTACCGGCCGGCGGCCTATGACCAGCTTAAGCAGATCGCCGATAAGGTAGGCATCAACTTCTTCGGTATCCCGGGGGAGAAGAACGCCTCGAAGATCGTCTCCGAGGGCATGAAGGCGTTGGCGAACCAGGATGTCATCATCGTCGACACGTCCGGGCGTCATGCGCTCGAAGCAGACCTGATCCAGGAGATCAAAGACATCGCTGATGTGGCCAAGCCGACCGAACGCATACTGGTCCTAGACGCATCAGTGGGACAACAGGCCGGCCCTCAGGCCCAGGCATTCCACGACGCGGTCGGCATAACATCCGTCATCATCACCAAGATGGACGGAACAGCCAAGGGTGGCGGGGCGCTTAGCGCGGTGGCACGGACCAAGGCGCCCATCGTCTTCATCGGAGTGGGCGAGCACCTGGAGGACCTGGACCCATTCATCCCGTCGCGTTTCATATCGCGTATGCTGGGCATGGGTGACATGCAGTCGCTGCTTGAGACGGCGAAGGACAACATCAGCGAAGAGGCGGCGGAAGAGACCACCAAGAAGATCATGTCCGGGAAGTTCACCCTGAGGGAGATGTACGACCAGATGGAAATGCTCTCCAACATGGGTCCGCTGAAGAAGCTGATGGGCATGTTGCCTGGCATGGCCGGGGGTATGACCGACAAGATTAACGTTGAAGAGTCGCAGGCCAGACTGGCCAAGTACCGCATCATCATGGACTCGATGACGGAAGCGGAAATGGAGGAACCCCGACTGATCAAGGGGAACCGCATCAACCGCATCGCCCTCGGTTCGGGAACGGACCCAAAGGATGTACGTGAACTGATCCATCAGTACAACAATTCCAAGAAGGCCGTCAAGGGCTTCATGGGCAACCGCAAGCTGCGCAAGCAATTGATGAAGCAGGCGGGAACGGGTGGTATGGAGGGTCTCGATTGAGACGGTTCGTGATCGTGGGCCACAAGGCCGTGACCACCGGCGACTTCAAGCTGGACGACATGGCCGGTGGCGCCGGTCGTTTGGACATCCTTCTGCGCTGCATCAACTCGGCGTTCTTCCTCTCGCACAAATTGCGGCGGGACGTCGAAGTGTATCTCGTCCTTCAAGGTCCGCCTCAGCCGCCCCGGATGATACGATTGGTCGGATATGAGCTCAAGTACCTGAACCCGGACGAGAGGAGCACCGGGGCGCTGATCAGGAACGCGCTTCTACAGACCGGAGAAGGTGAGACAAAGAGTTCTCCCGGCATCTATGTTTCCAACCGTTCTTTTGATGACGTCATAGGCGAACTCTCGAAAACGTCCCAGGTCATCTACCTGAAGGAGGACGGGAACGACGTGAGGGAAAACAAGTTCGAAAAGGACGTGACGTTCGTCCTGAGCGATCATTCCGACCTCACCAGCGAGGAGGAGTTACAATTGCTGAAGGTGACCCCGGGGGTGATCTGCCTAGGTCCCATCTCGTACCATGCCGACCACTGCATCATCATCATGAACAACGAGCTCGACCGGCGAAGCGATGGAGGCATCGGCGAGATGCCTGAATCGATTCGGTGATTTGATTGGCAAAGTTCTTTTAAGGGCCTTACATTACAAATCCGATGCAGTTCAAGGACAAGATCGCCCAACACAAACATTGCCGTGAATGTGGCAAGGCATTCGTCGGGGATGGCAAGTTCTGCTCCGATGAGTGTGGTGGCTCGAACAAGGCGGTCATGCAGAAGAAGAAGAAGCAATTGATGCTGCTATACGTGGCCAGCTTCATCGTCCTGATAATTGCGGTCATTCTTGTGGGATTGAAATGAAAGTTGCGGTCGGCGGCACGTTCAGCGTCTTGCACAAAGGGCACCGAGCCCTGCTCGATAAGGCTTTCGAGGTAGGGGACGAAGTGGCCATCGGCCTCATGTCTGACGAATACGCCGCAAAGCACAAGATCAAGATGACCCCGATGGTCGAAAGAAGGGCCGAGGTCATCGAGTATGCCGAGACGAAAGGGAAGCCGTATGCGATCCATGTCATCGGATCGTCACAGGGAGAGGCCTCCACGGATGCCGGACTGGACGCAATCGTAGTGTCCCCGGAGACCATTGGCAACGCCGCCATCATCAATGCCGAGAGAGAGCGCCGTGGATTGAAGCGGCTAATGATAGTCCAGATCGGTCATGTCCTGGCGGACGATTATTGCCCGATCAGTTCAACCAGGGTCCTCATGGGGGAGGTAGACCTGGAAGGACACCTGAACCGGCAGCTGGTCGTCCACGTCGGCTCTGTCAACCCGATAAAGATCGAGGCAGTGCGCAACGTCTTCTCAAAATACTTCAAAGAACTGGAGATCGAAGGCTCCGTCACGCATACCTCCGTGCCGGACGAACCTTGGGAGGACGACGTGAAGCGCGGGGCAAAAGAGCGTGCCTGGCAGGTTATGCAGAATGCCGACGTTGGAGTCGGCATCGAGGCCGGCCTGTTCCGCCGGGAGGACGGTATCTACGACGTTCAGTACTGTGCCATCCTGGACAAGATGGGGCGATACACGTTCGGCACCGGACCTGGTTTCCGGTACCCGTCGATGATGGAGGCCGAGCTGGTGAAGGGCTCGACCGTGGGCGATGTGTTCGCCGAGAAGATCATGGGTGAGAACCCGGGCCAGCAGGGTGGCGCGATCGGGTACCTAACCAACGGGGTCATGAAGCGGCAGCAGTTGACCGAGTCGGCCGTGCTGGCCGCGATGGTGCCCCGGATCAACAAAGAGCTATACTTTGAACGGTTCTAGAGGGCGGGCCTTCTCCCGCCGCTGTTTTACGAAATCCATGTACTGCTCGAGTGTGCCGCAGTTCCCTTCACCGATGCATTCGAAGCGCCGGTACTTGAGGCAGTAGAATCCTTCTGACGTACTGAACTCACATGGCTTTCGTTTGTCCGCCCTGCACTTGTCCTTGATACAGCCGAAGCCCTTGTATTGCCCTGTGCATTTGCCGTCCAGGGCGAGGTGGTCGCAGTACAATCATTCCACCCCGGCGCGGAACTTGACCAAAGACCCGAAATAATCTTCGGCGGAGGTACAATTCTCCTTGCCGGCGCAGTAGAAACGTTGGTACTTGGCGCAGTAGAGGCCGTACCAGTGCTCTTTAGAGCAGTCATCGTGATACTTATTGTGGCGTATCACATTGGCATGCCTACACGTATCCTCACCGACGCAAGCGGTCGAATCGATCAAGCCATGGGCGCAACGGTCGCCCCTATAGCGGTACTTGCACAAACGGTCCATCCCCTTCCGTTCCAAGTGTAAGAGGCATAGTGTTTTCAGAATATAAATATACCCGAATTAAAAAATATCAGCTAACAAGGTCGTTTCTCAAAGAGGCCTATGTCAAATCTTCCGAACCAGTGATGTTATCCAAGAGCGTTTCTTCCACAGGGCACATCCGCCATCCGATTCCATGAGCTGGTCACGGTTCTCCCTTATGGTCCTGAGTAATTTGGAGTTGAGAGCTTCTTTTAATGTCATATCCAGGATATTGCTGTCGGTGTACGGGGCAAAGGGACAGGGTTCAAGGCTCCCCGAGGCGGTCATGTAGATAAATCCTCTACCAGCAGACAGGCAGCCTCCAAAGATCTTCTCCACACCGGGGAATCCGACGTATACGCCGGATCGGCTGTTATGATACGAAATGATTTTTTCAAGCAATCCCTCTCTCTGTTCGGCGGTGATAATCCACCCCTCCGTTCCTTCTTTCATAGGATTATATTCCACAAAAATGAATGCCTTGCTGCCATGTTCTCTCATGGAATGAATGAAGTCATCATTGGTGACAACATCAAAGTTCGATCTGGTCACGGTAAACGATAAGCCGAAAAAGATGTTACGTTCGTTCAACTTCGCCATGGCTTTCATTAGCCTATCATAAATCCCCATTCCCCTTCGGAAATCGGTCGTCTCTTCGTGACCCTCCATACTGAGTATGGGAATGACATTCTTTTGTTCTGCGAACTGCTGGACAATGATATCATCAATCAACGTTCCATTCGTAAATAGCGGGAAAATTATCTCGGGAAAATCCTTTGTAATCTTGAATATCTCCGATCGGGTCAAAGGTTCACCGCCTACCAGTAAAACGATTGAGATGCCCGGCTCGCTTGCCTGCTGCAGGACGTTCCTCAATCCCGCTTCATCTAGCTCGGGTTTTTGCTCATTCTCGATGATCTGTGAATAGCAGCCTATGCAATGCAGGTTACACATGTTGGTGACGCTGAGGATCATGACGGGCGGTATATGGATTCCATCTTCCTCGTTCTTTGCTCTAACCTTGGCAGCCTTTTTTTGGGCTAATATGACCTTAACAAAGAATGCCGCCGTTGCTGGATTTTTAATCGATGCGCGCAAAGCATCGTTGAAGACACCATCGATGATGTCGTTGATCATCTCATTGACAGTTCCATCGTCTTCCATCTTCGATTACCTCTCATTCTTTGTCCTGACCTCTGCGACCATGGCGCACTTGGTGAGGACCTGGAACCGGGTGAGCGATTGAGGGATCAACACCTTGGCGCAGTTCTTGATCGACATGACGCTGCGGTCGAACGAATCCCAATCAATGTCATCGGCGAACTCCAGAGTCTTGATGTTATGGAACATGACCGGCCCCTTCAGCGATTCCAGGTCCCTTTTGGAGACCAAGAGGACTGTCAGGTTCCCGATGCGGTAGTTAGTTGTGCCAATGTCCTCAACCAGTGCACGCATCACGATGGTGGTGAGCTCGCCTATGGACAGGTCGCGTCTCTTGGCTTCGGCAGTGAATTTGGCGTATACGTCGTCCTCGATGCCCCTGATCGTCACGTCCGTCATGTGATCAGTTCTTCCTTTTGGTCAGGTCTTTCCGGGTAGCGAAAGCCGCAGTAATAAAAAAGCCACCGACAAACATGGCCAATATCGGGAAGACCGAATACCATGGGAAGGCATAGCCGATTATGGCCAGGAACCAGATCGCTCCGAAGACGAACAATCCTGCGCCAACCACCGAACCGAACCATCTCAAGGCCCTGCCCTCGCTCGGTTCCATTTGGACCATCGGAACATATGTGTCCATCGGATCGGGCGTTCCCTCTGCCCCCTTAGCCAGCAGCTGACGCCGCACGTTCTCTCTGAAGTTTGCATCATGACCAAGATCATTTGGGGTCGACGGGCTTGTTGTATCTGTCACCATATCACCATTGCACCATTGTAACAAATGCAACATGTTGTATTAATAATTGACGAAGATGAAGATGCCTTACCGCATTTCAAAGAAATTATCCAAAAAGAGTCCAAAATCAATAAGTCCCAGACATGCAATATTTTGACAATATTTAACATAAGTTTCATGGGGAAGTTAACATGAATAAGAAACAAGTCGCAATCATCTCAATTATTGCGATCGTTGCCGTGGTAATTTCCGGATCATCATCTTTCATGGTCATGTATAACTCCGGAAATGAGAGGCCTATAAAAGGTGGAGCGGACAAGACGGCCCTAACTGTCAACGACCTGCCGAATGGTTGGAGAGCAAAAGGCATGACCTCTTCCAATTACCAGAATGCTTCAAAACCAGTCGCGTCGGGATGGAATTGGGGGGGTCTTAGTCTGTTCACTTATACTTATTCATCTAATGGGCGAACTTGGAATCTTTGGATTACGATCAATTCCTGGAACTCGACCGGAATCGCACACGAGCAATATCTAGGATTGGCCAATGGTGCCGTCAACTTCAATTCAACCTCACTTGACTTAGGGGATGAAAGGTGCATATTCTTACCAAGTTTCCCGTCCAATATAACATTTACAAATGAGGCATACGGTGCCACTTACGATTTACGAATTGGCAACGTGATTGTTACGGCAGGGTTTGATGCTCAGGGATCGAACATCTACTACGATACCGCATGGATGAAAAGTATTTTTGACATAGAGGCAGCCAAGCTCCGTCAGAATGAATAATCACGACTGTCAAGTTTTATTGCCATTCCAATTATTCTCGTTATAAAAGTCGGTAAAAAAAGGCGTGCATTTCCGCATCGTAGGTCTTGAAAAGTTGGCGCCGAGGGGGAGATTCGAACTCCCGAGGTACAGAGTACCACCAGCTCTCAAGGCTGGCGCCGTAATCCGGGCTTAGCTACCTCGGCTTGGGATGCCGGAACATATGTCCGGTTAAGACGTTTGCGCTCAGAATATCTTTCCGACCTTGCCCTCGACCAGGACGTCGAGGTTCACTTCGAAGGCGATGACCGGGTATCCCAGCTCGAAAGCGCTGATCACTTCCGGATGCAATTCGCCGAACGAGCCGACACATTTTCCGTTGACCAATATCGACGCCCCACGCCCTTGGATGTACGTGTCAGACTCGAGCGGCTCTAGGTCATATTCGACCGACAGGTCGCGCATAACCCCCTCGGCGATCGATTTCATCTCGGTGAACCCGGCCTTGGAGTGAATCGCCATGACCGCCAGGTTCTTGCGCCGCTTTCCGTCCACAACGTCACCTACCTCGAAAATCCGCTGAGGCAGGTCCCGGTGCTTGCTCTTGCGCAGGACCGCCAGCAGCGAGGGCATTAGGCGGAGCCGCAGGCAAGTATGGTCCTCGCTGACCGGGTTCAGCACTTCGATGACCTCCCGCTCGTGCATCCGCATGTTCATGAACTGGTCCTCCTTGGACGTCAGCGTGAGCGTCGTGACCTCCCAAAACCCGTATCCTACCATAAGCTGCCTCACCAGGTCGGCGGCGCGCTCGATCGGCCGCTCCGAGCCGATCGTCTGGATCTTCGGCATGACCTTCCCGAAGTTCTCATAGCCGTACCCGATGGCGATGTCCTCAATGACATCGTGCGGGTGGATCAGGTCCATGCGTACGGCGGACGAATGCACGTTGAGCTTCTTGCCCTTGCCCTCGGCTGAATAGCCCATTTTGGCCAGGCATTTCGCCATTCCGTCTGCATCCAGCTCCGTTCCGAGCCATTTGTTCGCCGCGGCGACGTCGATCTTCCACAGACCCGGCTCCAGCTTCGGTGTAATGTCCTTCTTCCTGCCTCGAAGGACGGTCACGGTTTCGATGTCCCCGCCCCTCTCGGCTATGGACGTCGCCACGATGTTCAGCACGCCGCTGATCGTCACCTCGTCCATTCCGGTGACGTCTATGAAAATATTCTTCGTATCGCATGTAACGGTCGTCAAGCGGCCGTTGATGATCGGCGGGAACGAGAGCACGTCACCGTTAGCGTCCAGGATGACAGGATATAACGGCTTGCCTTCGAGTATGGACCTGTAGGCAACGCCCTTCTCATGCTTCTCCAGCACTTCCCGCATGGTCATCGGCTCTTCCTTGGCCAGCGGGACGAAGGAGATGCTGTCCGGGTCTACACCCTTGTATACGAATGGCGGCGTGACCTTGTCCAAGTCATGTACGCCGATGGCGACTTTCACGCGTTTCCGCCCGACGGTAACGTGCAGCTTCTCCTGCAATTCCATCAGCGAGCGTATGATCTGGTCGGTCATGACAACGTTTCTGATGACGGCGGCGACCACGAAAGGACGTACCTCCGCGACAGAGTCCTCAACCTTCAGAGCGATGCCGGAGTCCTTGGTCGGGTAGACACGAAGTCCCGGCTTGATGTCCAGGAAAGCGCGCAGGGCCCGAGCCACACCTTCAACCGAATACAGGTCCGGCCGGTTCGGAAAGAACTCGATCGACGTCTCGCCTGTGGCGGCGTCGAACTCGTGCAGGTCCGCTCCGATCATGGGGATGCGTTCCAGCACGACCGAGCTGGGAATGTCCCTGCCCAGCAGACCGACCAGGTCATTGAAGTTGAAGTTGATTACTGGCATGGTGGCAATGCGATGAAGATGAGACTATTTTACTTTTTCCAGTTTCAACGGCCGAGCGCTTTGTGCGCCTTGCCCAGTTCGCCCGCCCCTTGGGCCGCTAACGTGGATAGTTCGCCAGCCAGCACGACCGCGCCGATGATCTCCGCCAGTTTCTTCGACTTCCCTAGGCCAACACAGTCTATCATTGAAAGGGCCTCGTTCTGGCAGGGCAGGCGGGTTCCACCGCCGACGGTCCCGACCTCGACGCAAGGGATCCTCACAGAAAGATACAGTCCATCATCCACCACCTCGGCCGTGGTCATACCCATGCTGCCCTCGACCACCTGGGCCGGGTCCTGGCCGGTCGCCAGATAGAGCGCAGCGATCATATTCGCCATGTGAGCGTTGAATCCATACGAGAGCGCCATTGCCGAACCTATCAGGTTTTTGCGGAAGCAGGTTTCGGTGGCCCTCTCCGCGGTGGTGTGGAGCTTGTCCTTCATGATGTCATTTGATATCTTGACGTCGGCCAGCACGACCTTGCCCCGACCCTCTATTGCGTCTATCGCTGCCGGTTTCTTGTCTGTGCACATATTGCCTGAGACTGAGACGAGCGTTGCACCGGTCTTCTCCTCTATCAACCTGGATGCCGCTTCGGTCGCTATCGTCGCCATGTTCATGCCCATGGCGTCACCGGTATCGTAGGAGAAACGCAGGTAAAGGTTCTTTCCGGACGCGAACGCCCTGACCTTGAGAAGCTTGCCATGCTTGGTGGTGCTCTCGGCTACCGCCCTGATATCGTCGATGTGGTCGTCCACCCAGCAGGTCACTTCGGCGCAGTGCCTGACGCCTTCGGTCCGGAACACCGGAGCGCGGGTCATTTCATCCTTGACGATGACGACATCCGCGCCACCAGCGGACGATATGACACTGCAGCCGCGTGAGACTGAAGCGAGCAACGCCCCCTCGGTCGTCGCCATCGGAACCAGGAACTCACCCCTGGCGTAACCGCCGTTGATAAGGATCGGACCGACGAAACCGAGCGGGATCTGGACACATCCAATCATGTTCTCGATGTTCTTCTCCGCCACGATCGGGTCGAACGGGCAGTGCGAAATCGCGCTCAGCTTGGCGCCGGTGAACTCCTCCGCGGCTTGGCGACGCTCGTCCACATCCTGCTTGGCCTTGCCCCTATTCTTCAGACCCCCAGCCATTTTGATCGTTCAGGTATTGACCTTCGACATATAGTTATTGCTTATTGGCATGACGGAACGAACAAGGACATTCACGTTCGTCCCACTTTTGGGGGGCAGGGAGTCATTTATATAGCGCGATAACCTATTTTTGTGCATGGAGCAGGAAGTTCGTTGTCAGAGCTGCGGGATGCTGATGGGAGACGGGCTTTTCGGCACGCTTGCCAATGGAAAGGAGACCAAGGATTATTGCCGGTTTTGTTTTCAGAACGGCAAGTACACTGATCCGAATGCGACCATGCATGGGATGATCGAGAACTCGGTCAAGATCATGGTCAAGAAGATGGCCATCCCCGAGCCGAGGGCTAGGGAGATCGCTACCGCGTCCATATCTCAGCTCAAGAGATGGTCGGCGCCAGGCAGTGTCAGAGAGAAAGTCTAGGACCGTTTTTCCTTGATGCCACAAGCCCCAGGATAGAGAAAGCTTTAAAATGGCCATTGGTATTCCCTGAACTCAACCAGAAAAGGGCCCATAGCTTAGTCTGGTTGGAGCGTCCGGCTGATAACCGGAAGGTCGGGAGTTCAAATCTCCTTGGGCCCACTACTTGTTACTGGCTCACCCCAAATAGGACAAAAGGCCGCAAAACCGCAGCGGAGAACTTTCTTTCGTCATATAGGTCTTGGGGAACTGAGCAACGGAAACTGTCCGAGCTCAACGTTCGGGCAAGCTGATTGTGGTCGATGTCCCTCTTTAAGGAGATGTCAGGCTCCGTTAAACCAAGTCGTAAAGCATCTTAGTCGAGAACGATCCGTCAGTTCCGTTGATAAACGGTTCGCCGTTGTTCAGGCTCCAAGTTTTGAGATTTAGCCATGAATTTAAGGCAGAGATTTTACTATCGATAGGGAGAATCCTGAATGAATCAGGACTAGGGTATGTGTGAATTATTCCAGGATGGAATCCATTGTGATGGCGTTCGACACCGATGTCTCACGGATACTCGCGAAAACATATTTCGGTCCGCGAGGGGTGAGGGAGCTCGGCGACGTCCTGAAGATACCTCAGGTAAGGTGTTACCGCCGCGTCGAGGACCTGGAGAGGATCGGGCTGTTAAAGGTAAAGGGGTCTAGCAAACGCAACCGGACCTATTCGTCGAACATGGAACACATGTCCCTCGTCATCAATGATGACAGCATGGTCCTGACCACGAGTTCATGGACGGGGGCATCAGCAATTTCGACCTGAATTCCATAATAAATTAGCGTGCAACCATTAATACAACCAACATACTATTATTTGTGAGGGTGTACACAAAAAGAGATCGGGAGAGGCGTTGGTCTTGGAAGTTGAAAACGTGTTCAAAATAGCGTTTAGCTATTCCAGAGTTCGCGAGTTCCTGACAAGCAGGAGTTGGGAATTCCAAGGAAAGGACGAGGAAATGGAGATGGACTCGTTCAGAAACAATAAGACCGGGAAGAGGGTGTTCGTCGAGGACATTTCAGAGGAATTTCCAGTGACCTTTCTTATGGGCGAGCTTAGCGTGCCGGAGTTCAGTATCATTGCTAGTGAATTGACTCCGGAGATCCAGTTACTGGAAGTCGAAAGTAGGTGGGAAGGTGAACCGACGACCATCGTGGTCGCGATGACAGAAGAGCAAGTCAGGAACATGTTCGGCAGAAAAGCAAAGATGAGAAAGCTTGCGGTTCACCCATGCGTCTGAGCGGTCTCTCAAACCATTTATAACAAAGGGACAAGTAGTTTTAACAGTGATTGGAGACGACGGTTATCCTTAAATTGTCCCCCGGTTCAGCCGAGGGTGGACGCGGGAGGGACAGGGTAGGTTCTCCTTTTCTCTACTCATAATCAAGAGACGAATGGTCGGGTCAATAGAATGTAATGGGGAAAGTCCTCCGAATGTGTCTTATCGTTTGTTTGATTCGGCGTACTTGCGCGCCGGCAATGAACAGCATCTACATCCTTCTATTCTTGACCGACTGGAATGTCGGCGCGTTCTTTCCTTTAATTTATTCCGATGAATAGTCAAAGTACCTGCTATAGGCCTTGCACCGGCCGGGTACCTGTTTCTTTGTACCTATGATCACTACGTTAGGCGCCCCGCGGCCAAAATCAGAGTTTTCTATGCGATTGGATCACTCAATCATCTTATCCTTCTGTACATCTAATTGATCGAGAACGCTTAATTGACGTACCCATAAAATTAAATCGAATCGAATTCTTGCATCCACATACTATCAATGGTTCGATGCGGCTTGTCGTCTCGACAAAATCTCCCCGGTGCTAAGACGGTGTTTGGAGGAGGGCTCTTCAGGAAAGGTCCGATGGAATGGATAAATATCCATATTTCTTCTCAGAACATAGGTCCGATGATGGTCATGTCGGAAATTTCTGCGGAATTCTGTTGCGCTGATCCATCGAGCAGTGAAACTCAAAGAGGGCGGGCGTGACCATGGCCGACAGTACTGGAAGAGGCATGTTCTCCGTGGTACCGTCCCGAGTTAAATGGACGATCTATCTCGCCTCCTTTGCATCCATCGGATGGGGATACCTTACCACCGTGATCGCCGCCTATCTGCCCGAGCGGGGAATGAGTTCCGGGGACGTAGGATTGCTGATAGGAGTGACCGGTGCTGCCATGGTGGTCACCGCCATCCCCATGGGTCTGCTGGCCGACCGTTTAGGAAGGAAGAAGGTACTGGTATGGGGGCTCTTGGGACTGCCCGCCACGCTGGTGGTGTTCGCTTTCACCACCGATCTGTCGATCTTATTGGTGGCCGTTGTGGCCGGAGGGATCGCCGAGGGGGCTTTCCTGGCCTCCTGGAACGCGCTCATCGCCGACCAGACCGATGCTAGTAACCGCACCATCTCGTTCGTTCTATCCTTTATCGTCAATACCGTCACGGGGGGGATCGGAATGGCCCTTCCCTTCGTATTCCCGTCTGTGGAATCGGCCACCGGGTTCAGTTCGGTGACAGTGCACAGTGCTTCTTTCATTATCCTGGCCTTCGTGGTGCTGCTCTCCCCCATACTGCTGTGGCGGGTATTGAGGGATTATCGTGACGTGCACAAGGACCGGTTCGCCCTGGTCGCTGGGAAGGACCGGAGGAACCTGATCAAGTTCACCGTGCCCACCTGTCTCATCGGGCTGGGCGCTGGGTTCATCATACCGCTTATCCCAACCTGGCTATTCCTTAAATATGGCGTTCCGGACAACTTCAGTGGCCCTTTGCTGGCATTGTCGGGGATCACCATGGCGTTGGCGGCAGTGGCGTGCAAGGCCCTGGCCTCACGCTATGGGCCAGTTCGGGCCATCGTGCTGACACAGGGCCTCTCCACCGTCTTCATGGTGGCCATACCCTTCATGCCCGGGGCCGCCCTTGCCGCGGCCTTCTACCTGGTCCGATCAACACTGATGAACATGGCCGGGCCAATCTCCGATTCCTTCATGATGAGCGTCATTGCCCCAGAGGATCGGGGCCTCGCGAGTGCCATCAACGCCCTGGTGTGGAGGCTGCCCAACAGTGTCACCACCATCGCTGGGGGCATCATACTCGCCTCCGGCGACTACAGCACACCATTCCTCATAGCCGGAGGGGTTTACATCGTCTCCATAACCATGTTCTTCTCCTTTTTCAAGGACACTAAGACGAGCACGTGACGGAAAGAGGCGGGAAACCGTGAAAACTGCCAAGAGGAGGTCGAGGCGAAAGTCTCGATTTTCATTAAGTTCTTAATGTCTGGAAATATAACAGCGATAGAAGATTTAGTTTAACAAGTCCGTGGCTAAACTCTGAACCTATTTTCTGTTAATATATATTGTTATAGGAATCTATAAATGTGGTCCGATCTAATTGGAGAGGTCAGGTGGAGCTCTGGCCATAAATCATTTCAATCTTCTTTCATCACTTACAAACCCTGTTTATATTCATAGCAACCATTAGCATTCGGATGCGGAGTAGGTGTGATTCATGGAGATAATCAATGGAATACATCGAATCGATGAGGCGAGCGAAAACATGGCCCACGCCAACGTCTATCTGGTCACCAACGGAAAGGAGCTGGCTGTCATCGACACGGGAACGCCGGGTAACGCACAGAAGATCATCGATTATGTTGTAAAGAAAGGTTTCAGGCCGACAGATGTCAAGTTTATCGTCCTCACACACTATCATATGGACCATATGGGCAGTGCCAAACAGTTGAGGGACCTGACCAAGGCCCAGGTCGCCGTGCATGAGAACGATGCTGACTATGTTTCCGGCCAGAAGCCACTGCCCGCGTCTAAGCATGCTCGCCCCCGAGCCACTATTACCGCAGAATCAGTGCCGGTCGATATCCGCCTAAAGGATGGCGACAGGATTGCAAGTCTGATTGTCCATTTCCTACCTGGGCACACAGAGGGGAGCATCATGCTATTGGACGAAAAGAGAAAGGTGCTATTCACCGGTGATTCATTGCGGTACGATGGCAAGGAAATCACTTGCTCCCCTACAGAGTATTGCTCGGACGTCAGTGAAATGATTGGATCGATAGCTAAGGCGTCCAAACTAGATTTCGAGGTCATGCTCCCTGGCCACGGCCAACCGCTCAAAGCCAACGCTTCCTACATGATAAGAAACTACGTCGGAACTCCTCGAAGTCAATAATATCTTAAGTTTTAACGGGGTCGACATCGAAACAATGGCCTCAAGGGTATTGGATACGGAACGTACCCGGTCACTATAATGGGGATAGGCGGGTCACTCACCCACAGCATAACTGTGGAGGTAACAGTCGGCTGAATACAACTACGTGGAAGGTGCGCCGAAACGGCTTGAAGTTAGGCGAGTTTCGTGATGTGGGGTGAGGGGGTGGCACAGAATCTCAGGTCAAGAGGAATCGGTGCCCGATTCGTGTTGCCTTGTCAATTGGATGAACGAAAAGAAAATTGATACGCGTGTCGATTTCTTAGTCTATAGTAAAAAAAATTGCAGGCATACTGATTAAGGATATTGGCGACGAAACCCTTGTTAAATGATTCACCCAAACGTCGCTGAACATCTTCTTTCGTATTCAAAAGAACGTGGTATCGGTTATCATGTCACGCATGAAAAATACCCCAAAGAAAATCGCAGAAGGCATACTCAACAAAGAATGGAAGATCCTGTCGTTCTCGCGAACGCCGTTATGATGTTACTGGCCAGGATGATGATCCCCCACCCTCAGCCACCATGGACGACATTGAAGGTAATCCCGAATATATCAATTGGGTTAATCGGACTGCCCTTCATGCGATTCAACCAATTTCAGACCGGCCAGTTGTAATTTTTGAAGGAACCTTGGGAAAATTTATAGAATCAACACTGAGTTTGAAAAACCGCGAAAACACTCTAGATCTTAATGGGTTGACTGCTGCCCAGGCTGCTGGCCCTGTTGAGCGGTAAACAGGAATGCAGTAGTTCCATAGTTCAGATTTTACCTATCTGATTCTTTGAACGCTACCTCTATGGCTCGATGCCATAGCCGAATGATCTTCGCCCTTGGTAATCAGAGTGTTCAAAGTTGTCAAAAAGAATTCCTGATCCTTTGGATCAATGAATTTGTCCAGATTGACACCCATCAGCGTTTCACGGATTAGTGTATATGTGTTAAGCATCAGAAGTTCGGTCTGGTAAAGTTCATCCATGACCTCCTGGTCCTCCTTTCCCTGAAAATTAAAAATGTGAGGCGTTATGTTCTCCATCTGATGAGGACCGGTGACTTTCACTTTGCTTAACATCTCCTCAATCATTGATTTGTTTTTTTCCGATTCTGAAAGCATCTCGAAAATCATTTTCCGGAACTTGTAATTCTTTGCGGAAATATATGCTTCCCATTGGGCTACCGATTCTAACCCTTGCTCAATTTGAAGTGCCTTTAGCAACAAGTTGGCAAGTTCATCCCCGCTATTTATGATAATCATAATGGATACAATGCTATTGTCAATAATGTAATAAAACTGTTTCCAAGCCATTCATGATTAGCATATATCGAATAGAATGCGTCCAAGAATCTGCTCGACGATACGTTCATGAGCCTGATTATGGCCGCCGAGGGTTGTTGAATAGGACGAGCACTCGGACTTGCCTGATTAATAAGTCTGAATCAACAACAATGATTAAGAGCATGCAGACCGAATCTGAAACCGATGGAACAAATCCTTTTTATTTTTGCAGTCTCGGCATTAGTACTCGCCCTATTTTTCGCCGTGACCAACGGATTCAATGATGCCAGTGCGACTGTGGCCACGATGATAGCATGCGGGGCGGCTTCTCCTCGCCGGGCGGTCGTTCTAGCAGCCGTTTGGGGGTTCGCCGGCGCAATGCTAGGCGGCACGGCGGTGGCGCTGACAATGATCAGCCTCGTGTCCATCCCTTTGGGGCAAACCCTGGTTTATCTTATTTTTGCTGCCTTAGCTGCGGCAGTTGCCTGGAATCTGATAGCTACTCTTCGGGGGGTCCCCTCCTCCTCAACGCACGCATTGGTAGGTGGATTGATCGGAGGGGGTATAGCGTCAGGAGGTCTGGGTCGGGTGAACTGGGGCATAGGAAATCTGTTTTCCACAGGAGACATGACAGGTGTAGCTAAAGTGGTCATCTTCCTCTTCCTTTCAGTTGGGATAGGGTTCATTGGCGGGTTTGTGGCTCAAAAGCTGATGAAAGTTCTGCTACGTAATGCCAAGCGGACCGTAAACCGGCCCCTCATGCTGTCTCAATACATCACGTCTGGACTGCTTGCCTTCAGTCACGGAGCGAACGACGCGCAAAAAGCGATGGGCATGATGGTCCTGGTAATCGCTTCTGTGGGTTGGGCGTCCAACACAATCGTTCCGCTCTGGGTAACGCTAGCATGCGCAACCGCCATGACTATCGGCACTTTAGGGGGCGGGTGGAAGATCATAAAGACACTGGGCCGCAGGATATTTCATATTCGGCCTATCCACAGCTTTAATTCCCAGGTCAGCTCGACCGCGTCGATTCTGATTTCGACAATCGCCGGAGCACCAGTATCTTCGTCCCAGACAGTTGCGTCCAGCATCATCGGAGTAGGGGCGGCGGACAACGCCCGAATGGTGCAATGGTCTATTGGACGACAAATGATCGAGTCGTGGCTGCTGACAATCCCAATGACTGCATTCATCTCTGGACTCATCTTTATCATTCTGAAGGGCAGCTTGAACCTCTGAAAGAGCTGGCATGGTATCAAGTATAAAGGAAAGAGGCAGGAAGCGTTTAAAATACTAGCACCTAGACGTCGAAGGTCCCACTCGCCAGGGGTGGTCTTCCAGTCTTAGTCTCCGGAACTCTTATTCTCGTATCCAGTCAAGGTGAAAGAAGTTAGAAGAACAATATCCGGAAAGTGGCATTGGGTTTTCGAAATCTCCAAGAGAGAATGACTGAACTAGTATTGCCTAAGTTAAGGAGTGATTGTCCCGCGTTGCCGGTTATTGAACGCTTCGTAGCCAAGATTAAGAATCTGAATGGGGAGGTGCGGAACAATGGATGAGGGTATTGGTTTGGAAAAGTGCCTGGAAGCTGCCTCATGATGAGATCATCTTGCACTTGACACAATAAAAAACCTGTCTATCACTACTAAAACTCGCTTCAAAATTGATACATTGTAAGCCCAGAACGATATGGCAAATCTACTTGAACCTCGACCAATCATTAATGATCTGGGAATATAAATAAAGTGTAAAAAAATGCAGTTGGGAAGGGGAAACATCTGAACTAGTCGATGAATCAGCCGAATTGAAGCTGAATGATCACTTCGATTCCACCATTTTGTTATGGTAACTTAGAGAAGGGCATTTCTTTGCCCTGTTTGCAGAACCCCTCTACGGACGGCGAAGTTCTTATACGGAATGGAAATGAGCGAGAGGAACTGAAGGAACGTTCGGACATTAATGAAAAGAGTGATTGGAAGTTCACTTTCAACCCTCCGAGAGATTAGACCAAAGAGTAGCCATCGATCTCAAGTCTAGGGCAATCTCCTTGGAGACAACAGCTCACTACAGCTGTAAAAAGGGAAAGGTGCTGCTGACTGATGAGGTTTTGACACTCTTGATAGCCTCCGATCTAGTTTCATCTACCATCTTAATCGTGGATGGCAAAGATACAATGGGTTGCTAATGATAATAAAGCCCGAACTGATGTGTAACCAGGGATGGTCATCTTGTCGAACGACCTAGAATCAATGCTGGCGGAAGCCCATCTGGAGATGTACTACGATATAAATGACGACAAGATCCACTTCAGACTGAAAGCCAGCGAGGAACTCGCGGCGAACAATGCCCAGATGCCTGGCGATATCATATCGTCATGGTACGAGGTGAGAACCTCGTGGAAGGGGCGGACCTCGCCAGAGCCTGAAATGGCCGGGGCCTTCAAGGATGTCGGTGATGTCCTCTTGGCTATCGTTCTCCTGATGGAACATGAGAACCGAGAGCTGACCTTAGTAAGAGTAACGCGTATAACTTCATTCATAGGGGAAAAGATCGTAGAAGAATGCGGTTCCTCCATCGATTACAAGGAGACGGTCCTTTTGGAATTTCCGTGATCCGTCTGGGATGGCCTGGTCTCTTATCCGTCAACACCTATCGCGACCGTAATAGGTCTGCACACCCTCCTGAAACAGGTTGAAGAAGAACCTAAGGGTCCCAGCTAAGAGGGTTGTTAATTTCAAATGGACTGTGATCTACAAAGTTGTGATCGCCCGATTCCGTCTTGCCTGCAAAAGGACTGAGCTTGGCTCAGGCTCTTGAAAGCCACGCTATTGCTACGCGAATACTACTACCAGACAATTGTTCATTATTCAACTGGATCCTGTTGTAGACTTCGTCACTGACTTCGATCCTGGTGGGTTAGTAATTAGGGGGATCGTGAAGAAGAACGTCGCCCCTTTCCCTTCATCCGACTCGACCCATATCCGTCCGTGATGCCGCTCGACGATTTTCTTTACTATGGCCAGGCCGACGCCTGTTCCAGGATATTCATTGATGCTATGCAACCTCTGGAACATCTGGAAGATCTTTTCCGCATATTGCATGTTGAAACCGATTCCATTGTCCTTTACCGAGAAGATCCATTCTCCAGATCCAGACGAAGCCGATATCCTTATCATCGGAGGTTCCGGACCATGGAACTTAATCGCATTGCTGATCAAGTTCTGCATCACCTGGACCATCTGCAGCTCGTCTGCAGTGATGGAGGGCAGTGGATCCATTTTGACCTCAGCTTTGTTCTCCTCTATGGGCACCTTCAGAATGGTCAGTGCTTTCTCCACGACGTTCCCCATATCGACATTGTCGAGATCCCTCCCCTGGGTATCGATCCTGGAATATTGCAACAGGTCGTCAATCAGGGCCTTCATCCTCTTCCCGCCGCTGACGGCGAAGTCGATGTACTCTTTGGCCTCCGGGTCTAACTCGTTCCCGTATCGTCTCTCCAATAACGACAGGTAGCTGATGACCATCCGAAGAGGCTCCTGCAGGTCATGGGACGCTACATAGGCGAACTGCTGGAGCTCGGTGTTGGACCGAGCCAGTTCATTGGTCCGCTTTACAACTTCCCGCTCGGTTTCCTTCTGTTCCGTGACATCATGGATGATCGAGTACAGAAGTGGCCGGCCTTGAACATGGATAACCCCGGAGTGCACCTCCACATCCCGAACCACCCCGTTGGCCAGGCGATGGTGGAAATCGAATTTCCGTTTGTCCCCGGTAAGTGACTGGGCCATCTCCTCCTTAACTTTCTCCGGGTCCAGGGTATTGATCTCGTTGATGTTCATCTTCGTTAACTCTTCGAACGTATAACCGTAATACAATGAGGCGACATGGTTGACATCAACGATCTCCCCGGTCGATGGATCAATGACCAGCATGGGGGCGTGATTGTTCTCGAACAGGGATCGATAACGGGCCTCGCTCTCCTTCGTCGCCAACTCTGCCCGTTTGATCTCGGTGATGTCTGTGACGGAATTGATGAAGTGGTCCTTGTCCAGCATGACCAATGATGAAATGTAATATCGTCCCGACCAATCGAAGTAGGTCTCACTTACGATCTGCTCGCCGGTGGCCTTGAGCTTCTTCAACAAAGGAAGTCGCTCCTCGCGATTGTCGCGACCGAACAGTTCGGTCTCGTTCTTTCCCCGTACCTCTTCCAGACTTGTCTTTCCCAATAGATTCAATCCCGCTGGATTGGTGTCCTCGAGGGTCCAGTGTACGATCTCTCCCTGATCATCATACACGAATCTGTATTTCGAAATCGGAGATTGGATGCCGTTGAAGAGCCCGCGGTAGTTTGCCTCACTTTCCTTCAGCGCATCCTCCATCAACTTACGTTCTGTATTGTCCTGTGCGACGACAAACGCGCTTTCCGGTTTTCCATTGTTGTATGTCACGGTCACGTTAAGCATGGCGTATACCTTTTTGCCATTCTTTGTCAAGACACCGAAGTCCACTGTAGGCTCGATGCTTTCGCCTGAAAGGAGCCTTCCAATCCTTTGTTTGAAACGCCACTTGCTCTCGTCATCCAGTATCTCGAACGGATTGATCGCGAGTAGTTCGTCTTCGGCGTAACCGAGTATCCGGCACATTGCGTCATTGACACTAGTGAATCTCACGATATGGTAATCGATCTCGAGTATACCGGTCGGAGCATACTTGAGGAGGGCTTTGGCCTTCTCCTCCGATCTTTTCAGAGCATCCTCGGCGTTCAACCTTTCGGTGATATCCTGGCCTTGCGCGATCGTCATGAGGACCTCTGTCGTATCCGGTGAATGCAGCGTCGCAGAGTTCCACAGAACGGTCTTGATTGCTCCGTCCTTTCGGCGTATCGGAATCTCGACGGAGTCCCAATGCTCCCCCTTGCTGGTCCTTTCTATCTGGGTCATCGACGATTCTCTGGACCCTTCAGGGAACAGAGTGTCGAGAGGCTTCCCGATGACATCCGACGAACGGTATCCAGTAAGATGTTCGAAGGCATGATTAAACCTGGATATCTTCAGTTTCGGGTCCCAAACGATTATTGGGGCATTGGCATAGGCAATGAGGGATTCCAGAATGTCCTTTGTCTCCCTTATTGCCTCTTCCTCTTTCTTGCGTTCGGTGATGTCGTCCCCGGAACTGATCGTACCAGTTATTATCCCGGCGTCATCCCGCAGGATCGCATTATGCCAAGCGATGAGCCGTTCCTGCCCGTTTGCGTCGAGGATCGGGGTCTCAAAATCAAGGCAAGCTCCCTCATTGGTGAAAAGTTGACGAAAAGCCTCTCGCACGCTCTCCTGACATCTACCAGGTATGAAATCGAACCAGCTCTTGCCTATCGGAATTTCAGTACAGCCGAAGATCTCACACCCTTTTTGGTTGAGGATCTCTATCTTTCCCTCAAGGTCTAGACCGAGTACTATGACCCCGACCAGGTCCAGGTAAGTCCTTACCTTGTCCCGTTCATCTCCAGGTACGTTCCGAGCCTGCTTAAACGAGTTGATGTCTAAATCTGGAGCTATGGAGCTATCTTTCCCTCGCGCAACAACTTGTCTTCCTTGTCCAGATCCTGGCATAGTCCCTGGCTCGTCCTTTTCATTCGCCGTATCTAGATAATGTGGCCATAATCAACCTTCCATGTGAACGTCGATTGTTGTTGGATCATGATTCTATTGTTAATGAACCGCTTTCAAAGAATCGTTGAAACAGAACTAGATTTCTCAATATTTTATTGTTACCTTAAAAGGAATATCAGATGGCGTGATAGGATTTGCCACATTTGATCTTTCAGCTGAGTAATCCAACGCCCGGCGAAGAAGAGGACTTTTCAGAGCCGGAATGGACCAGCAATGGCTAGAACAAGCCATGAACGAGTTCGTCACTTTCGAGGATGTTCCCGGTTCTCGTCATGCTTCGAAGTGCGTATGGCTCAGGGCTTGCCCGTTCCGGAGCGGCCGTACTGTTCCAACCCGATCTTGGCGGCTCCTGCGCGCTCGGGATCAATTACTATCTGGGATAGAAAATGATCGCCATGAGCACAATGAAAGCAATAATGGACAGGGCGAACACCAGAACGACCCATCCAGGAATGTCCCTAGATGATGCCAAAGCACATCCCCTTTTGCTAGCCCATCATCCAACCGATCAGGAAGCACAATGCAATCGTTACGATCAAGAAGACCATATACATCCTCTCGCCCAGGATGAAGTCCCTCAATCGCTCATAACCGTCCATGTTAGATGATCATCTTGAGCACAATTCAAACTTGTGAATATAATAAAAATAGAAAAAGTGGGTAAAGGCATTGTAAGGAGTTTCAGAGCGCCGTACTTACGCCGACCGGTAAACCTTGTCAATTCGGCCCGCGTTACCGAGAGCGATACTGTATCTGTTACGGTAATCCAGTCGACGAAGGACTTCGATATCTGCCCGTCGACTGCAGCGCCCCCATAGGTTGATATCGGAATATAGTATTGCATTATTCAGCTTTGGGCATCAAAATCCAGGGAGCCCCGAGTTCAGGCAAGCATCCGGATCTTCTTCCATATCCATCTGACCACCTTGCTGCCGATTATGCCCTCAAGCAATCCGAACGGGTATCCGATGGCCGCGCCCAATATCAGCATCGCCAGCGATTCTTCGAACGTCATCAGGCGGCCACTCCTTTGTGCACCTTTATAATCTGATCCACCATAACGATCAAACCGAACGACAGCAGAATGCCCCAATCGAACCAAAGATCGACCCCGCGCGGGACATAGAACGTTCCCGGGGCGAAGAGTCCCTGATAAAGCATCCTCGAACCCTGCCCGATAGCCGATGCGGCTAGCATGATGTACAACAGTTGTTTTAGGCTAACGTTATGTCTGCTGTGTTCGTAATGGACATACCTTCCCTTCGCCATCACGCCGCTCACATTTTCTTTTTGTATGACATTCTGGGAAATTTCTTCCATGTGACGAACTTGAATTATATGTTTATTAACAAAACCGTGACAGAATCATCATTGATTTTCATCTTTGCGAATAGCAGGCATGACTTTAGATATATTCTCATTTTGTTTTAATTTTCTATATAATAACAATACTCTATTGTTTTATTGCCATTTAGTTAGCTTTCGCCTGTCTCTCCTCATAATCAATATAAACCCCTCATTCTCTCGTCGATCTGCACCATTGAGGCTAGGGAAAAGAGAATGTGAGATCGAACTACGCAGTACTATTATAATCAGAAATGAACCGTTTCGGGAAACCTACTCCTTTTTGACATTATTTTCCCAACTCCTTCTCGACCCCAACCAGCTTCTCGGCGATTTTCCGACCTTTTGGAGTCAAATCGATAGTCTTTGTATAAGGCGTGCGAAGATATTCCTGACAAAACCGAGGAATATTATCTCGGCATCCTTGATACGACGCTATTTATCCTCATTATGTGCCGGCGATAAATGAGAACCAGGAATTGATCGCGAACCTCGAGAGGCTTATTTTCACGAGCAACGATATCCATTTGATCTAAGTTTGTCAAGGGCAATCCTAAGTTGAAGACTTGATTGTTTTTGTCGGTTCTATATTTTAGTTCTTTAATCCTAGACTATGGTCCATCGAAATTGATACCATGGAAATGTTCCGGTCCTAGCATATCTGCTACAACAGAGAAAATAGCACACGCCTCTATCATGAAGAGACCCTCAATTAATGGACCGCCGGCTTTGAATTATCATCCGAGCTCCCACTCATGACCCGGATTCGTTGTTTAGGATCCATCCTCGCTTTCATGATTATCAGGTATTGATATTCAGCAAGTAGGGTACAATAATAATGATTCTTATTCGAATATCAGCGGGTGATGGTTGTCTTTGACGCATATCCTTCTGGTCGATGATGAACCGTTCCTGCTCGAGGTCGGGAAGGAGTTCCTCGAGTCTAGGCACGGAATGGACGTTGACACGGCAGGCTCTGCTGAGGAAGGTATCGCCAGGTTCAACAAGATCGGACACGATGTCATCGTTTCCGATTTCCAAATGCCAGAGATGGACGGTATCGAGCTTCTAAAATATCTAAGGTCCAAAGACGACCGTGTACCTTTCATTCTATTCACCGGAAGGGGACGAGAGGAGGTAGCTATCAGAGCCCTCAACCTCGGAGCCGATTATTATCTTAAGAAAGAGGGCGACGCCGCGACCCAGTATGTGGAATTGGCGAAGATGGTCGAGAGATCGACCGATCGACGGAAGCTGGAGGTCCAGTTGAAGGAGAAGACCGATCTTTTAGGGCACGCGGAGAAGATGGGGCGTATGGGATGCTGGGAATATGATTTCATAGCCAAAAGGTTCTGGTGCTCGGACGAAGTGCTTCAGATAATCCAGCAACCTGAATCATTCCTGACCGCATCGCTTCCGGAAAGTGTAGATCTGGTCGTGAAAGAGGATCGACCAAAGTTCATGTCAATGATCGAAACGGCGAAGTTCGACGCTCAGTCCTCTTCCGATGTGATCCGTATATGGGTCAAGAGTGACCATATCAAGACGTGCGCCATCAAGATCCAGCCCGTAATCGATAATTCCGGGCGGGTATCCAAGATCATCAGCATCATTCAGGACATTACCGGAGATGAGATACAGGAACATCCTGTCATCGCGCTTCAAAAGCCCGGAATGGAGCCGTCGATCGTGAGCGCCAGCATGGGCATCATTCGTTAATACGGCAATTCCATATTATTCCACATTCTTTCCGAGCGATAAGGTGGCATTGAACCGCTCATTGAGGGAGACAAGGATGTTTCGCAGACGGACAATGACCTCGTCCATCTCCTCCATACCCATTGGTTTTAGCAGGTAAGCATCGGCCCCATACATGCGGGACCGTTTGATGTCCTCGATGGAACTGGAGCCCGAGCACATGGCGATATAGGTATTGGCTTTTGTAGCATAGTCTTTGATAGAAACCAAGACCTCGTGTCCGTTCTTCTTAGGGAGATTGATATCCAATAGGACAAGGTCAGGTGCCGGCCTATCTCCCTTTGCGGCGCTATCCATCATTTCGATGGCCTTCTCCCCATCCCCTACCAGGATGATCTGGGTGGGCAATCCGGTTTCTTCCACTAGAGCACTGACCAAGCGGGCGTCGGCCTTATTGTCCTCTACGATCAGGACACACATCGGGCGTTGTTTGGGCATTTTTCTCGACTCCCCTTCCATCAATCTAACTTGTCGAACCTCTATGATGACCCGATTCTCGGGATAACGGGACCGATCTATGGATCGAGAAAGACCCATATCGGAACGCTTCATTGTCGCACTGAGATAGATAGACAGAGCCATCTGTATTTGAATGAGCGGACAGTTTTCAGCGGGCAAGGCATGCGACTTGTCCCAGAATTTTGGTTTCGTATGACCTCCAACCTTTTGGTCGAGCGGAATCGAGGCGTGATTTCCGATTCATACCCAAACGATGCATATATTGAGATCGGCAGGGTTCCACGTTTCCTATCTCGACCCCTCGGACATGTTCGAGATCCCGTTCAACCTTTGATTGCATAGTGTGGACCATTCACATACACCGCATACTTCTTCAATGTCCCTCAGGACTGACAATCTATCTTCCACCAGTGAACGCAGAAGGGAGGAGCTTCGTATCTCGCCCTCAGCTAGACCTAAATATTCCAATGTTGCCCGGTCCTTTCTCACTACCGACTCATTGAAATCACAAACACCATTCTTGACGTGCGGACATGCCTTACATATTTCATCGCATCCTGTCAAAAGACGAACCGAGGATTCCGTATCGTCGAATTTTGCGATCACGTAACGCATCTGGAGAACAGATCTGTCATCGTAGCCCTTCCCCGTAAACATGCGAATGCAGAGGAGATGATGCGGCCTGAGATTGATGATCATATCGGTTGAGTTCATATCCAAGTCACACCCCTATGCACCCGTTCTGGATCTTCGTGAATTGCTAGGTCTGTTGTTCCGAGAGTGAGCTGGAAGCTATGTTCCAAAGCAATGCGACTACGATGTTTCTCCTGGTAGAGCTCGATCATCTTTGATGTCAGACCCATGGTGATCATCACGGCCTTTTTTCCAATATTGAGTGATTCCCCGCCATCCCGGAGGTATCACTTTCGTAGTATGTGGTTGCAGCGGTGAGCGAATCGAATTTGATGATATGCACATTAAGTGTTTCCGTTGGTCATTCAATACTTCTGAGGCCTGGACGTCAGAACTGGTCACTGTGTCGGTCCAACCGTTTTCCAACGAATCGGATGAAAGAACGACCACTGTCTGTGTATTTGTCCTACTTGACTTATGACTTGATTCGCCTTGAGTAACGGGGCGATCTTCTTGTGCGGGGAGAACAGTCCCGGATATCTGGATATTCGTGGATCCTATCATCCCATCGGCATAAGTTCTTCCTATCTCTGTCATGGTCTTTGATTTCCTCTTGATTCTGTTCTTGTTTACAATAAAATATCGATCTGAATGATTCAATTCTTTGAATGGAAGAGATTGTTTTTCGTTCCGGAGAGCGATTTATGCAATTATCTACATGACATCCATCACCTCCCAAATTCAACCATAACACGGCCAAGATGGCAAGGTTAATCCAATCGATAACACAAACGGCACTGCTGTTGATCCCGCTGCTCACTGAAGACGCTTGGCGAAACCGACTTCGATCCTTGGACGTGACCCCATCCTAGATAAAAAAACGGGGAGGCGTCCTGCCGACGCGGTCCTCGTTTTCCGCCAGTTCAACGTACAGAGTCTATATCGTCGTCGCGCTGCCTGGATTGCTGGTACTGCTGCGGTTGAGGTGACGGGTTGCGCGCATATTGCGGCCCGCCTCTGGGGGTTTGAGCGGCGCCGCCGAATCCCCGTCCGTCGAGCATGTACTGGCTCTTCGCGCCGGTTATGATCAGCAGGATCTTGATCGTTCCGGTGAGATTGGGCTCTATTGAACATCCCCATATGATCCGGGCCCTTTCACTGACCGCTCCGCCAACGATCTCTGCCGCCCTCTGGGCCTCCCCAACGGTCATGTCCGGTCCACCGACCACTCGGATCAGGACGCCTTTGGCGCCTTTTAGGTCTACTTCTCCCAGCATCGGTGAGGTAAGTGCCTCATGGACAGCCGCTCCAACCCTGTCATCGGAATCAGTGCTTGCCTCGCCGATTCCTACGAATGCCACACCGCCCTCGTTCATGACGGTCTGGATATCGGCATAGTCCAGGTTGACCAGGCCCGGCTTGGTGATGATCTCGGTCAGACCCTTGATGGTCTGCATCAGTACCTCGTCGGCCACTTTGAACGCCGCTTCGACCGGCAACTTCGGGACCATTTCCAAAAGCTTGTCGTTCGGCACAACGATGGTCGTGTCGCAGACCTGTCTCAGCTTGTTCAATCCGGACAGGGCATTCTCCATGCGCACGGTCCCTTCGGCCTTGAACGGCAACGTCACGATACCGAGGGTCAATGCCCGGATCTGCTCCTTGGCGATTCCGGCGACATAGTGGGCCGAGCCAGTTCCTGTCCCGCCCCCCATGCCTGCGGTGACGAACACGATGTTTGCGCCATTCAAGAAGTCGCGGATCTCGTTGTCGTTTTCACGGGCGGATTCCTCTCCGACCTCCGGCCTCGCCCCTGCGCCCAGACCCTTGGTCTTTGACTTGCCGATAAGGATCTTCTTCGGGGCGCGGATGGTAAGCAGGTGCTTGGCATCGGTGTTTATCGCACAGAGTTGTGCTCCGCTGATGCCGGCATCGACGCATCTGTTGATGGTGTTGCAGCCGCCACCGCCGCATCCGATAATCTTGATACAGACATCCAATGAAGCCGCGATCCGTAGCAGTTCCTCATCCGACGAACTTACGACAGTCGCGGCCGGTTGGTAAGCCAGCTGAGCCGGTGACTGTTGGTTTCCCATGCTTTCGTTCGCTGGTTGCTTTACTCCAGCGTTAGCTAGCGCTTCCTTTATAAAAGAACTTGGCATAGTGCATCCCTCTAAACTGGTATAATCATTCCAGATATAAATATTGATGATATGTAAAATAAACTGGTCGGTCAAAATCGACAATCATCGGCATTAGAATGAATGATGGATGGGCGGATTGTTTATCGATTGGCGACAGGCCTGGCAACGAAATGTTAAGAACATGTTATACGAACATTGCATGATCCGCCCTAATATTTTATTTTGATAATTAGCGCAAAGTTGGCATATACTTAGAATTCGGATTTTTCAATGCTGCAGAAGGTGAGAATATGGAAGCATCCCAGAGACAGATGAAAAGATTGGGCCAAAACACGCGTCAGGAAGCTGATATCATTCGTTCCTGCAGCAATTGCCTTTTTTTAAGGAACTGTTCTGCTGCCAGAAAGGAACTGTGCAAAGTCAGCCCAGACCGAAAGCAAGGAAACTTCATTGAATGGAGATCTCGTAGATGAGGTCTCCATGTGATCAGAACAATTAGACTTATCCTCAACCAATAGGTGAAAAATCCCCCTGGAATCTCCACAAGAGTAATATTGACAAGCGTGGAGGATTAGGATGTCGTAAGACTTTTAGAAAGTATATTGAATCATTCCGTGCACTTGGCCCATAACAGAGGTTATACACTAATGTCGGCAACAAATCCAAGGACCCTCGGCCTGGGGATCGATACCGGTGGGACGTTTACTGACGCGGCCATCGTGGACTTGGGATCGATGCAGGTTCTGGCCACCTCGAAATCACCGACGACATATTCGGACCTTTCAATAGGCATGCTGGGTGCGGTCGATGGCGTTCTTTCGTCGGGAGCGTTCTCTGTCGAAGAGATCAAACTGGTCGGCCTGTCCACAACTCTAGCAACCAATTCCATCCTAACCGGGAAAGGGGGTTCGGTAGGTCTGATATGTATCGGGTGGACCCCGGAACCAGAATGCGACCTGGGAACGAAGATGGTCCATACCGTGGCCGGAGGGCATACAGTAAACGGACGGCAACGCGTCCCGTTGAACTTGCTCCAACTGGAACACGCTATCGATTCGATGGTGGGTAAGGTCGATGCCATCGTCGTCTCAAGCATCTTCAGCGTCCACAACCCTGAACATGAGGAAACAGCCCGCAGGATGGTCCTCGAAAGGTCGGGGCGATTGGTCGTAGCCGGTCATGACCTGACATCGGAATTGGGCATCGTGGAAAGGACGACCACCGCCATTCTGAATGCCAAGCTCATCCCCATCATCGGAGAGTTCCTGACCGGTGTCGAAGGATCACTCAGAAAAAGGAACATCCTGGGTCAGATCATGGTGTTCAAAGGGGACGGATCGATGATGAGCATCTCCGTGGCAAGAGAACGACCAGTGGAGACCATATTGTCAGGTCCGGCAGCCAGCCTGATGGGCGGGCGGCTCCTCTCGAAATTGGACAACTGCATAGTACTTGACATCGGAGGCACCTCCATCGACATCGCTTACTTGGACAAGGGTTTCCCCCGCATAACCAAAGAAGGGGCGGCGGTCGGGAACTGGAGGACCAGAGTGAGAGCAATCGATATTTGGACTGCCGGCCTCGGCGGGGATTCGGACGTCCAAGTGGATGGCCATGGCCGCATCGAGATCGGCCCAGAGAGAGTGACCCCTCTAGCGATCGCAGCTAAACGAAACCCTTCCGTTCTGGAGAAGATCAAGACCACCAGGCTGACCACGTTCTTCACTTGGTATGAAAGGGACGCCTCCAACCTGAGCATGGAGGACGCTTTGGTATATGACCACATAAAGACCTACGGCCTCTGCACGCTCTATGAACTGGACGATGCGTTGAAGGACCGAACACATGTGACCCAGAATATCAGGTCTCTCAAGGCCAGGGGCTTCGTCGCTCAGACCGGGCTCACACCGACCGACATCATGCACGCCAAAGGACTATACCTATCCGGTGACGTCGACGCTTCCCTTGAAGGGATCGACATTTTCGCAAATCGGCTGGGCATGACCTCAGCACAATTCATTGAGATGATCATGGACGAGATGGTCACCCGTGTCGGCGCCGAGATCATCAAGAAACTGATCTATGATGAAGCGGGGGAACTGACCAATTCCAGGTCACTCGACTATATGATCCGAGCCAGCCTGGGGGCGGCCGGATTCAGGACCATGTCTATATACGCGAAGCTAGACCGACCGATCGTCGGTATCGGTGCACCGGCACACATCTTCGTACCGGAGCTGGAGAAGAGATTGGACGTCAAGGTGGTCATACCACCACACGCGGATGTGGGCAATGCCGTCGGCGCGGTGTGCAGCAAGGTTTCCGAATCGGTCACTTTGCATGTCTACCCAAGGGGCAGCCACTATTGGGTGTTCTCTTCCCTGACCGATCCGAAGAAGTTCGACAGCCAGGAGGATGCGGTCATCCACGCTAAGGAGATGGCTTCCAACTATGTACTGGATCGAGCAGTGATGGCAGGGGCTAAGGACGTGAAGGTGATGGTGGAGGCCTACGACGGCGGTAGCGGTCCCAATTCAGGCATGCACAAACATAACTCGAACTGGATACGGGTTTGCGCAAGGGCGAGTGGGGACCCGGTCTGACATACGAGGGTAGATGAACCCCACGATGCCTTAGAGGTCTGAACGAGGAATATACTATGACGCTCAAGATCGAGGTCTATACATCTACTTGTGGCAAATGCAAGAAACTGAAACAGGTCGTGCATGAAGCTGTGGACGAGTTGAAGATCGACGCTGAGATAGTGAAGCTCCATGACGGTATCGAAGTACGTGAACGAGGAGTGACCATGGTGCCAGCGTTCTTTATCAATGGCAAGCTTGTCCTGGAGGGAAGGGTTCCCCTCGTCAGCGAGGCCATGGACCTCATCAAGGATGCGGTCAATGATATCACCTATGTCTGAGATTATCTGGGTTCCGTTCCGGTTTGTTTAGGCGACGATCTGTGTTTAATCATTTCTGTGGGGATTTTAATAAATCTTGAAGTTAGGACATGAACGCTTGGACCATTTATTCTCAATATTAGTCAATAAATGCAATTTCTGTTTGGCAGACATATATATTTATTAACACAGCATCCACAGTAAGCGTATGGCACCAAAAGCGCCAAAGGCGGAAGCCAAGAACACGGCAAAAAGCAAGAAGGCCGTTGCACAGGTCAAGAAAGAAGCAGCAGCAAAGGCGAAGAAGCCCGCTGTAAAGACCCAAAAATTGAAAGATGAAGCGGCAAAGTTAAAGGCTGCCTCGAGAGCCAAGGCAAAGAAGGAATCCAGTGCCAAGGCAAAGAAGGCCATTGAAAAGATAAAATCCAAGAAAATTGCAGATGCCGATCACAGAAAGGGTCTCGAGGAAATCGAAGTCAAGAAGAAGGCCGTGGCGAAAGCGGCAACTCCGATTGTCAAGAAACTCAACGCCAAGGAACGCAGGGCTGAGGCTGCCAGCGATCTTAAGAAGGTAGAGCTTAAATCAAAGGCGGAATCGAGTAGCCACAAAGAGCATGAGAAGCAACCTCAGCCGAAATGGAAATGAGGATTCTGAGCGCCGTCTGAAATTGACTATAATGAACATTGTCCATAGAGGGTCCGAGGTCCAGTGACTCGGTCCTCTTGATATCTCTTTTCCGATACCGATGCGATCGGCTATTTAAAATCATAACTACTTTATTCAATACTGTTTCATCCCGGGTATTGCTACATGATTTCGATCGTGACCTAAGGTCCCAAATTCAGTTGGTCTGGATTAACGATGGCCAAAGGGAGGCTAAGGCAGGTATGAGAGGTCATTTCGTTTTGGGGGTGGGCAAATCAATGAGTACAGAATCTAACGGATAGGACAGCCCGCACCATAAAATATATTGAGAGCCGACACCAAGTAAGGGTGTGAGTTGATCTGATGGACAGCGATCTTCGAAAGGCAGCTTTCGCTGGGGGTTGCTTCTGGCACGTGGAGGCCGATTTCCGGGAAATCAAAGGAGTTGTTGAGACGGCAGTCGGTTATGAAGGTGGCACCTTCCCGAACCCCAAGTATGAGGACACACACGACGGTAAGACAGGCCACGCCGAGACCGTCGAGATCGTTTTCGATCCCGCAATTGTGACCTATGATGAACTCCTAGATGCGTTCTGGGAAATGATCGATCCGACTGAGTTTAACCGTCAGGGCCCTGATAAAGGGAGCCAGTATCGTTCTGTCATCTTCTATTTTGACGATGAGCAGAAGAAAACCGCTGAGGAGTCCAAGGCACGCCTGGGAAGATCTGGGAAGTATAGTAAGCCGATCGTCACAGAGATAGTACCTGCCTCAAGATTCTGGAGAGCAGAGGAATACCATCAGAAGTATTTCGATAAACACGGGATGCGGACTTGCAGAATGTGAACGGTGAACCGTCAACACATAATTCTTGAGTCGGACGTCTTCGCCAATACCCATGGGCCAAACGTATCGCTTTAATATTGCGATACTAGAACCATTTTTACTATTTCAGGAACGACGCTTACAACCAACATCATGAAGGTAACCTCCCTTCGAACCTGTTCCGATATTTCGTTCAGCAGCTGGTCCGATATAAATCCCTTATCAACCGAAAACAAACGCCAAAATCTCAATATTATGGGTATTTTTCCGCATTATCCGTTGACAATCAAGAAATACGATACTTAGTCAACTCATGGTTCGTCAGACGCGGAAACATTTTCTCCTCCTATGAATCCCTTGTCGTTTCTCACCGTGCCTGACATCTTTTTTTTATCTTTAAGGTACCTAACAAAAAGACGTTGATTATACATTAAAGAACTTTGACAGCATCATGTCGATTCCCATTCGTCCGAGGCGCTCTGTTTATTACGATAGTTGAGTATTAGGAAAATAACGGCGATGTTCAATCCCAGGGAGATCAGGTTCCATAACATGATCGGGATATCCCCCAGTATCACGCCATATAAGAACCATAGAGCCAGGCCGAAGCTAAGTAAGACCGGCATCGTCAACGATACATCATGCATGCATTTAGTGCGGTAGCCTTTGACTAGCTGGGGAATAAAACCGATCGTTGTAAGCATCCCCGCCATAAGGCCGAGCACGGTCCACGTTTCCATCGGTGGGGCAATGCTCGTTTTGGATATCACGCTTTCGTTCCGCCGGAAGCTTCAGTTGTGTTCGACCGGCATCACAATCTTCGAGTAGGGTATCAAGACCCCGTCGATCATCACGGCACTGAGCAAACGACCATCGTTAGATTTTCATCTTGGCCTCGGTGATCTCAATGAACTCGGCCTCAGAACCTACGGTGATGATGCGCTTTGGCTTCATCTGCCCTAGGCTGCGGCCTTCCCTCATCCGCCGATCGATCTCCGCCTGGATGATTTTGAAGGCATCGGCCTTACACACTTTGACCTCGACACGACCCAGATCATGACCTACCTTCAGGGTGTGCAAGAGATCGTCGCATTCCTTGATCAGGTGGCGAAGGATCTCCTTGCCATACCGCTCTTCATTTCCGACATCCTTGATCGGAATGATCAGGAAGACTAACCTGGCCGGACTGCCTTTTATATTGTAGAGTTCCCACCAGCGGACGTTGCCAGTGCTTTGCATGGCGTCGTTGATATGCCGGGTGTAGATCTTGTTGCCGAGGAAGTTCCCGGACTCGTCCTCTACCTCGAAGTCCAGAACATCGGCGGAGCGCCCTAGCACCTTTATCGTGGGAAGGATCACTGTGCCTTTTGCATTCCCTATCCTGACCTCGCTCTTACCGAAAGGGTCCACGACTTCCACGATATCCCCCGTTGGGTATCGCACTAAGGGCAGGCATTCCCCTGGCCTGGTTATCAGAAGCTCACCCCTAAGACCAGCACACCACTTGTTCCAAGGGACTCCAGCGACCGGAATCTTTGGGTCAGATCTGCATGCCAGTACATCCTTTGGGTCAGCGATCTCGGGGATCACTGAGTTGAGGAACACGCTGAGGCCTGCCGATGGCCCGAGCTGTGCCGCGATCAGGGGGTTCTCGGTGCTCCCGTAGACATCGAACATACGAATTCGAGGATAGCTTTCCTTGATGTCCTGGATGTACGGTGTCAAGGCCTCTGCATAGGAAATGCCTATCTGAGCGTTGATGACGATATTGTCCAATGCACGTTTATCAAGACCGACCAGGTAAAGCCGAGCCATCGGCCCGGCCAGGAAATTGGGGATACGGTAATCCTCGCGTATACGATGGCGAACGATCGAAACGAGATAATCCGGGTCACGGACTATCCTACTAATGATGTAGAAGACTATGGCCGAGCCGGCCATGACGTCGATGTGCTTTTCCCTGCTCACTTGCTTTAAAGCACCAACAAGGTCCGAATCGTCCCCCAATAAGGTCGTTATGCATTTGTCCATTGGTATCTTACTTGCGACCCGGTCCATCACAAGCCCGGAAACGAGCGGCTCAGAACCTCCGAAATTCCAGCCGATATCGTCAGGTTCCATTCCGATCATATGCGTGAATAGAACATAATCGAGGACCATCGAATTGATGTCCCCTACACTATAATAGAAACGTTTCGCCGAGCCAGTCGAACCGGAGGTGTGGAAGAACCGTTCGTGTCGCTCCAAAAGAGTTTTCTCGACCCCTTGTTCATCCATCGAACGGAGGATCAGATCGTAGGATGTCAGCGGTAGTTCCGAGAGCCCGGCAAGGCCGTTCACCTCGGTCAATCTTCCCTCATAGACCGATGAGCGGACCGCCGAGGAGATTATCTCCTTGAGCATCGTGGCGTGGCGAGACTCATGAACATCATAAGGAACCTGAAACTTGTCCATTACTCCTTTCTCGGCCGCTCCAACCGGCTGACCATGTAGGCTCATCCCTTCGGCTATCGGGCCGCATTTATTAATAGATAGGAGAAGAATTAGAAATGGCCCGTTGGCATGAGTCAACGATTGGATCAAGAACCGGGTTCACCCTGCTCATCCAATGGCTTTACGTTCCTGAAATTGATGAAGAAGGCCGAGATGGCCACCATATAGAGGATGGCCGCTATGATGAAAGGCAACTCGAACATACCGGCTGCGAACATTAACCCCCCGATCACTGTGCTCACGCTGTTCGGGATCCTCCAGATTATTGAATTGATGGCGCTTGCCAGACCCCTTTCCTCGGAAGTGATGATGCTCATCAGATAGGAATCAAGAATCGGGCCTGCCAATACTTCAATACTGTGGGTAGCCAAAATTTGATTGAGCTGAATATTGAAGAATACAACTTAATGCCATTCCATTAATAAAATGAGCAAATAGTATCATTTGTAAATCTAACCTCGCCAAGATGGCCGTATGATGGTTGAACAGGGCTTCTTATTCACCGTTCTAAATAAAATAAATAATCTCCGACTAATATTGTAAATGTCGTTAATCCGCATATTACAATTGGAGAACATGGGGGGACGTTCGATTGCTCAAAATACGACGGCTATTTGCTGTATCTTTGCGGTGGTCCTCGACCATATATGTATTGTGCGTCGCGACCCTCGCTAAAGATATCTCTTTGCAGGAACAAATGATCATCTAGATAGGCATTCCAGCCGCTTGACCATAGTGATCCAAATCTTGTTGCTCGAGATCGAATGGCTCATTCTAATGCCCGATAAGAAATGATTTGAGCATATTCAAATATCAGCGAATGCCCTTGTGTATTAACCGGGGATGACGAATGGTTTTAAAGATCGAAGTTTTCACCTCCACATGCGCGAAATGCAAGATGCTGGAGGTCGTTGTCCGAACCGCGATCCAGGAGATGGACATCGAGGCTGACGTCAAGAACATCCACGATGCCATCTACATCAGGGAAAAGGGTGTGACACGTGTACCGGCCCTTCTCATCAACAATAAGCTAATCATCGAAGGAAGGGTGCCAACCGTAACCGAAATGAAGGGCATCATAAAGGACGAGATGCTCGATATCACATATGGTTGATTCCAAGGTTAGGCGGTCGGATAAGATTCCAGGAAAATCATCAGGCGATCACCAATGGACCTTCTCTCTGAATGTGGAGATCAGGAGATCACGGGAGTCCTTGTCATCCGGTATCATGAACATTCTAAGACCATCCCGGGTCTCAAAGGCGATGATGTAGGATTGATCCCCTTGGTCATCATCCTCGGACGATATGCGGATGCCTTTCACATCCATCACATTCATGACACTGTTCCCTTTCGATTCTCTCAGTATCACATCCGGGTCCATCGAAAGATATCTCCGTGAATATGCGCCCAAAGCCTTACGATGACGTTCCGGTTCTAGTATGGCCCCGCCAAAAAGGACCGACGCTGAGGCCTTTCGGATCTTGTTCTTATCGTCCTCCGTGACCTTGGCGATGATGAGGCGGGATCCGGTGACGATCAATGTAAACATCTCTTCCACCCCTCCATTCCTGGCCATGGCTAGAGGGATGACACCTTTGACCTGTTCCGAGCCGCTCGATTCTGCGGATGACGCTCCTAACTGGATCTTCGTCCCGCAATATGGGCAGAACATCATGTCCTTAGACAGTTCCCGTCCGCATGATGGACATTCGCTCAGGGTCACAGGAGGCAATTGAGCACTATCGGATAACTAATTGTCGGAATAACCCTGCACATTCTATCAAGGAGGAAATGGAAGGAGGCCGGAACCCGGCTTCGGTCCTCTATCCGGTCACAACTTCCACGGGTTCTTCATGACCTGTTCGGAATAGTATTCGGATATTTTGCCTGTCGTCCCATACCGGTAGAGAGCGGTCAATAGGACGCCGCTGACCGCCGATGCCAGGACCGCTAGGCATAGCCAATAGAGAACTGCTATAACGATTCCTAAGATTATGGCCAACGAACCGCTGATCACGAATCCTGCAATGAGCGGTATCAACCCGACCAGTGCCAATAAGAAGAATATCACCCCGATACCTAGATTTGACACAATTGCCTCGCCCCAGGAGTTCTTCAATACGGCTGCGCTACGCTTGATCGCCTTGAACGGACCGACCTGTTCGAAGACGATGATCGGCACAACGAAATAAGTGGCCACTGACCAGGCAAAACCGATCAGGCCGACGACGATCTTTCCAATCGTCCCCGACTTCGAGCTGATGGCCTGCAAAATGAGACCGACCGTCGCCGAAAGCAACGCCCATTCTATGATATACTTCAGACGGCCGGCTGCCATCTTGATACCATACGAGAACGTCGGGTCGCCTCCGTTCAATCTGAGCATTGCACACGAGACCAATGCTACATTGAAGAAGACGATTACAAACGACGAAAGGAAATAGAATACGAGGAAGAATGCGACAAATGAGTAAGCATCTATATTCTCCAGCCCGAAGGCGAAGAAGTAAACCCCGAAGAACGACGCTGCCATCATGATCAATGCAATTCCTGATATGACTGGAAACAACAATATTTCCTTGTCCTTTCCGATAACATTGAAGCTTAGTTTTGTGAGCGCCCAACCTCTAGAAAGCTTTCCCATTTCGATCCCCTTTGGATTGGAGTCGATAACTTTTCTTAATATATATTATAGGGGTCGCTATTGTTACATTTCTTGACTAAGGGAATGGACATGACGCGTATGACCTGGCCGCTTGTTCAAAACGCCTCCGATCCGCCCTCCGGTGCAACATTCGCCGAAACCGCCTTTACGCAACGGGCCAATAATAAAAGGACTAAAAATATCGCCTCTCGCCGAATGATGTCCATGGATATGGAATATAGAATGGGTTTGCTGGGAAATGGGATTCAGAAGGCCGGTACCAAGCCGCGCTGCGTGCTCACGAACGGCAGATAGATCAGCTTGGCGTCGTGGACGGTCAGCGTGTAGTCCAGGTTCTGCAGCACTCCTGGCTTCTCCGCTTCGATCGTCACTACTACAAAATCGGCCATCTCCATCGCTTCCGCCTGTTTCACTATCGTAGGGAGCCTCGGTACCGTACCGAAGTCCATCCTGGTGACGTACGGCGGCGGATTGAGTGTTAGGTCCACTGCCGTCCCCTTGAACCGGTCAATCTCCATCTCCGATGCTGGGATCCAGATGAACAGGTTACCGGAATTGCCCTCGCCCCTGAACCAACTGGTGAGCTTATGGAATCCGCCTCCTTCGGTGCGGATGTTGTTGATTACGACGGTGGAGTACATACGCCAGAACGGAACGTACACGCGATCCTGCGTGGCGTTCTTGTTGAAGTCCCCGATCTCGATGTCCAGGATCTGAACGCCACCGTTCCTTATGTGCATCGTACCACAGTTCATGCAATAGAACACGATGTCCTTCTGCTTCGAGATGATAGGGTTCCCGCACTTGGGGCATTTGACCTGTATGACCTGCATCAGATATCACCCGAGTTCCTGCCGCCGGACCCACCAAACTGATTGGCGATGTCCTTTAGGTCCCCAAGCTTAAACCCCCTGTCAGAGAACTCTCCCTCAGTGATCTCCGAACCGCCCCGGAAGAACAGGTACGTTCCGATCAGCACGATGAAACCTACGATAAAGCACCCCACCGCCGCTTCCGCCGACGCACTGGCGACGATGACACCGGCCGCGCCGAGAAGGCCGCCGATGGAGGTGCCTGCCGTCACCGCCAGACTTTGGAACAACGGATCGCCTGGAGCCCTTCCCGACAGGACTACCCCAGAGACGCCGTCGACCGTGTTCAGGTACATCCTGTCCCGGTACGCATAGCGCACCACCCACACTGGGTAATAGATCATCGACATCGACTTAGGGAATACGTGAACTTTCTCGAAGGTGACATGAGGTACATGCGCATCCGCCCGTGCGTTCAACATCGCGTTTTCCTTAGCGTGCGTAACGGCATCATCCTTGCTGGTCGTCGACTCGAAGGTGGGGATCATGAGGAAGTCCGTCAATGTCGTCTCCCCGTCCATGTTCCTCATCTTCTTGATTCCCAGATCGCCCGGGTCGCAGGCTATCTCCGAGAACCGGTAGTCCCGGAGCACCATCTCCTCTTTCGGTATCCTCTCGGTGTACGTGCGTTTTCCATCGCTGTGGGTCCTCTCCTCATATCCGCATATCCATCCTGCGACCCTTGTGGTCGTGCTCCAAAACGGCATGTAGATGGGATAGCATTCGGTCACCTGACCGACCCGCTTTAGGTCACGGGCCTTGAGACCTTTCTTCCACCAATTGGCAGAAGATAGGACTGCCGCCTCCCTGGTAATCATGTTCTTGAATGAAACGGTCGTGACCCCGGCGTCACCCTCCACGAAAAGCATCGACCCGCAATACTGGCAGTTGACCGTGTTCTCGCCCTCGACGACCTTGATGGCACCGCCGCATGCCGGACAATTCAATCCAACCTCGAGGCCCATGGTCACATCCTCTTTGCCACGTAATAAGCGATACCGAACACCGCCATGACCGTCGCTGCCATTAGCACGACGGCAATCAGCAGACTTTTCGTAGCTAGCAGTCCTTCTGCCACGAAGGCTATGAATCCCACAATCGCCACCGACAGGTAGGAGGCCGAACTCCTGATGGGGAACTCCGCCGCGAACACCTCGCCCGAAGTGGCGCTAACCACTACGTTGTAACGTTTCTGCTCGAAGACATAATCGATGGTCCATATCGGGAAATACACCAGGGCTTGCTCCTTCGGTTTTCCCGGCAGGCTATTCATGTATGATGACATCTCAATGTCCGGCTTAATCATCTCGGCACCGCCGGTGTCAAACTTGTTGTCGAATACCTTCATGTCGCCAGCTGGTACCTTGAGGCTGTGCAGTCCGGGCAAGGTCGTCGATCCGGCGGGCTCCACCTGCACCTGCTCCACACCGTTGATATCACGCTTGAACAGGTAGACCGGAAAATATTCCTTCTTTGCCCCGACAACCTGGGCTGACCTGTCCAGGTCCTTGGCCTTGGTCGGGCCACTGGCCCATCGCCGGAAAGTGCCAATGGCGTTGTTCTGGTCGATCATGAACGGGACCGCATAGTAGAACCCGGCCCCGCTTCGGTCGATGTAGATCAACGAACCGCAATATGTGCAATGGACGAACTTGTCCTTCGCGTCGAATTCTACCGGTGCTGCACATTTGGGACAATTGACGCTTGCCATCGTTTTTTCCCTCAGAAGGTCGTTCCGCACTCGGGGCAGAACTTGGCCCCCGCCGGGGATTCGGTGCCGCACTTGGGGCACTTTTTGGTCGCCTTCATCGGGTTCCCGCACTCGGGGCAGAACTTGGCGTCGACGTTAACTTTAGCACCACACTTGGGACAAGGCACCGTTTCCACGATTAGCTTGGCTCCACATGAATTGCAAAACTTTGCCCCCGCGATGTTGGTAGCGCCACACTTAGGACATAGCATGACCTGCTGGGGCTGGGGTGGCGTAGCTCCGGGAGCAGGTTGCTGGCCACCACTCCTCATCGAGTCCATCATAGTATATCCCATGCCCATACCAGCACCAAGACCGACGCCAACGCCGGCAGCACCGCCAGAGGGGTTGGTCGCCGCTTCACGCATGGCCTGTCCGCTCTGATACTGGACATAGTTCGTCCCGGTAATTTGCATGGAGGCCCTGGTATCGACCGCCTTCTGCACTTCATCGGGTAGGGAGACATAGAGACCGGATATCTTGTCGATGCCGACACCATATAAGGCAAAGTTGTCATTAGTCTTGGAGAGCACGATCTGCTCGATGTTCGGCAGACTGCTGGCCAGGTCCGCGACCCCCATTCCCTGGTTCTTCATGTCACCGATGGCGGAATAGACCAATAGCACTATCTGTTCTTTGATGCGCTCTTCTACCTCGGCGCTGGTGGCAAAATTGAGCGTTCCGATAAACTGGTTTACGAAGTTCTCCGGATTCGATACCTTATACCTGAACTCGCCGAAGACACGAAGGTTGACCATACCAAACTCCTTGTCCCGGAACTGGAATGGCTGTTTTGAGCCGAACTTTCCGTCAAATGCACGCTTCTGCAGATAGATGATTTCAGCCTGCTGTTGTGCACCTGAAAGTGCCTTGACCAGCTTTCCTACTATGGGGGCGTTGAGGTCGGTCAGGGCGTATCTCTCCGGCCGGTCCATGTACGCCAGGACCTTTCCATCCCGGTAGAACGCCGCTATTTCGTCCTCACGCACTACGACATTATCTCCATATTTGATGTTCCGGTTCATGCGGAACATGATATTGAGACGCTTGTCCTGGTCTTCCCACTTGAACGTTTCAGCGCCGATTAATGCCATTTAGAATCACACTCCTATTCCCTGGATCGTGGAAATCCGTTTTGCGAACTTCTCTTCGAAGCCGACGATGCGCATCCTAACATTCTTTAGCTGCTCCGACATGCTGGCTTCATCGTTCTGGTCCAAAGCGGTCCGGAGATCGCCTATCGATTGCTCAATGAAATTGAGGTTATCTATCATTCCAGAATCATATTCGTACAACTGATTGAGTTCGGGCACGTCGATGCGTATGTCCGCCCGTATTCCTGAATATCCAGATTCACCATGTGCGACGAGCCCCTCGATCTTCTTGTACTCGTTGACTATGCCTCCGACGACGGTTAGGTTCTTTGACATAGGGTTGCTTGTAACGAGCGTTTGCCGGAACTCCTCCAATTCCGTGCGTTGGAGCGCGAGCCGTTTGCTGAGTTCGAGCCTCAGCATCTTGTCCGAGTTCCTCAGGTCCTCTCTGAGCCTATATCCACGATACCCTGGGACCATTAGCTGTATCTTCTTGATCAGCCCCCGGTCCTCCTCAACCTTTTGCCTAATGTCTGGCATAGTGAACCTTCCTGACTGGGTTATAACGCTAGTTAGATTATTAAAATGTCGTCCTTACGCTGCGCTGGCGCATGAACCGCTAGGGTATCGTAGTGATCACCTTCTCCTTACTGAGGAACCTGGCCAGGTAGAAAGTGAAGGCCAACAGTGCCGCAGCCACCAGGAACATGATTAGGAGCATAGGGAACGTGATCGCACCGGAGCCGCTCAATAGCTGTCCCGCAACGGAGATGCCGATGAAAAGCCCCAGGAACGTGAATATCCCGATGACCGTGTTCTCCTTCATTCCCAAGAGCAGCTGCGAATAGCCGATCAGTCCCACGACTGCGGCGGTGAACAGCGGCACCGTGACGATAATCTGCACGACGATGATGAGCGAAGGCAACAGGAGCGCGCTGGCCGCAGTACTCGCGAGCAATATTACGAATGTAATGGAGATGAGAGATGCCAAGTATGCTACAATCGACACACCAATCAGCTTTCCCAACCATATCGTGCGGAGGTCCAGTGGAGTGCACAGGAGCGTCTCGATCACCCCATCCTTCTTCTCGTTGGAGAACACCGTGCCGGTAAGGAGATAACCCATCAACGCCCCGAGCATTGGTGCCATGAAGAATAACTGCTTGCTTAACGTTTCAGACGTCGTTCCTGCCGCTGTCTGGCCATTCAGCAAACCGAACCATAACGCGAAGAACACCGTAGAGATTATGGTCCCTTTGGACGAAGTGATCTCGCGCATCTCTTTGACAGCTACAATCTTCACTTGGTTTCAGTTCATGGTCCTCCCCCCGCCTGTTTGATTATGTCTATGTACACTTCTTCCAACGACCGTTTCATTCTTTTCGCTTCGGCCACTCGGACGTCGCTCTTCACCAAGCGCTCAATCAAATCATCGGACGAGACAGTGTCGATCGCCACCTCCGTGACCGCACCCTTGCGGAAGGTCCCGCCTTCCCCGACCAGGGTCGCCAACACCAATTGCGCCTTGTCCGCCATGGCCTCGTCCTTGAATGTGAACTCCATCATCGGCCGGCTGTACGATGATCGCATGTTCTCGACTGTGTCGTAGGCACGGATCGTTCCATGCTGTAGAATGGCGATCCGATTGCATACCCTTTGCACCTCATCCAGGTTGTGCGAGTTCAGAAACACCGTTATTTTCCTCTTTTTGGACATCTCCAGGATGATGTCCCTCATCATCTTCTGCGCTTCTGGGTCCAGACCGGAGGATGGCTCATCAAGGAACATAATCTCCGGGTCATGAATCATGGCCCTGGCCAATCCCAGACGCTGTTTCATGCCCTTGGAGAACTTTCCAGCTTTCTGGTTCCGTCGGTCAGTGAGCCCGACCAGTTCTAGCTGTTCCTTGATCCTCTGCTCCACATCGTTGACCCCGTAGAGCCTGGCAAAATACTGAAGGTTATCATGGGCGGTCAGCCGATCGTAGATGCCGTTCTTTTCCAGCAGGACGCCGACCCTCCTTCTCATGTCGCCGTCCGTCCCCATGTCCCTCCCGCTGATGAGGGCCTCACCGTGCGTGGGTTTGAGCAACCCGAGCATGATTCTCATCGTAGTGGTCTTGCCCGCACCATTGGGACCGAGATATCCGAAGATGTCCCCTTCCTCGACCTGAAAATTGACATTGCTCAAGACCCATCGGTCCTCGAACGATTTGGAAAGGCCTCTGACCTCGATGATGCTCATTTCAAATCCTCGGTTCAAACTGCATTATTCCACTATCCCCGACAAGCGTCCTACCGATAAGGATATTCGGTTTCTTTGAGGATTTGGTAAGATCCATAACATTACATGATGCCCTTTCAGTCCCAACAATAAATCAGCATTATTCTCCCTTCCTCGATACGCGTCTAGCTGATATCAGTGGTTCGGAAATTGTAATAATATTATTTGTTAATTAGAATCATTATTTGTCCCCGACATCGCCGCTCCGACAACGTATGCCTCGCAGGTGACCGGTATTGAGATCTTCGACCAGATTTCTGCCAGAATGATATCAGGTACACATGAGTTCGGGATAAGTTAAATCACCGCAAGATCGAACCTTTCGGCATTCCCTTTTTGACTACGATATTTTCAGACGATCATTCAACGACAATTCATTCTGAGCTTTGATCGAAAAGCAGGATGGTTTATCCATCCATCTAATTTTAAGCCAGTCACTAAAAGATTTCGGATTTTTCCGTAAAGATAGCATCCAATGAGATTCAAACGGCAAAAGCATTAATATCGACTAACGCATTGACTTTTTACGTTCAGCTCAGGGGAAAATGAGCTAGAATCGTTCTGGGGAACGAAAAGCGGACTTTCTTAGGAGGAGAGGATCGCATAGGAGCGATGAGCCACCGGCCCAATGAACTCCAAACACCTTCAAACCAAGGTACGAGGTCGATGACGGCCTCTACCTTTTTTAGATCGTCCGATTTCTCTGAACGTCTGTTGTTCTATTCTTATCCAGAGCGCATAGGTTAATTTAATCTGGATTGAATCCCTTCATATCGGAGGCCCTCCATGGAACCAAAGCCCAAATTCTCCAACCATCTCGCCGATGAGAAGAGTCCCTACCTCATCATGCACTCACATAATCCGGTCGATTGGTATCCTTGGGGAGAGGCAGCATTCGCCGAGGCAAAACGCACTGGAAGACCGGTCTTCCTTTCCATTGGCTATTCTTCCTGTCACTGGTGCCATGTAATGGAACGCGAGTCGTTCGAGGACGAGGATGTGGCGAAGGTCCTGAACAGTAAATTCGTATCCGTCAAGGTAGACCGGGAAGAGAGGCCGGACATCGATGAGCTCTACATGAAGGCGTGCCAGGCAATGACCGGAGGGGGCGGTTGGCCCCTCACCATCGTCATGACACCGGACAAAGTCCCTTTCTTTGCCACCACATACATTCCGCGGGACGGACGGTTCGGAATGTCAGACATCGTCACCGTCCTAAATGCGATAGCTACCGCCTGGCAGGACGAGCAGGCCGAGATACATGGCATCACAACGACCATTCTGAAGGAGATATCAGCAATGGAGATCGTCAGGCCCGGAGAACCGAACATAAAGTACTTGGACGATACATACAAAGGTCTACGGAAGACGTTTGAGGAAAAGTTCGGCGGTTTCGAGAAGTCTCCGAAATTTCCCATTCCTCACAAGCTCATTTTCCTGCTCCGCTTCTGGCATGACACGGGAAACGCGGACGCATTGAACATGGCGGATTGGACCCTTGTCAACATGATGCTTGGAGGGATCCATGATCATGTCGGGGGAGGATTCCACCGCTATTCCACCGACGAACAGTGGATATTGCCCCATTTCGAGAAGATGCTCTACGACCAGGCTTTGATCAGCATGGTTTACGCGGAGGCCTATCAAGCGACTGGAAAAGACAATTTCCGACGGGTTGCCAAGGCCACGATAGAGTATGTCCTCAAGGACCTCTCTTCCGTGGAGGGGGCGTTTTGCGCATCGGAGGATGCGGACAGCGAGGGAGTGGAAGGCAAGTTCTATACCTGGACATATGATGAAATCAAGGATATACTGAAGGACATGAGGCCCGAGATCTTCATGCAATGCTACGATGTTCGTCCTGAGGGAAGCATCGGATCGGGTATAGAGGGCGATATCGATCGGAACCTGTTACATCTGATCGCCGACCACGACACGCTGGCCGCCAAATTTGACATGAGCCCTGGCGAGATGGTCGACTATTTGGAGACCTGTACGGAAATACTACGATCGGTGCGTGACCTTCGGGTCCGGCCGGCCAAGGACGACAAGGTCCTCACAGATTGGAACGGCCTGATGATCGCGGCGTTGGCCAAGGCCGGCAGGGCGTTCGGTGAGGAAAGGTACCTACAAGCCGCCAAACGGGCCGTGGACGCCATCGAATCGCTTTTGGCCTCACCGGAAGAAGGCCTCCAACACATGTATCGGGACGGAGAGGCAAGAGTGAACGGGATGCTCACCGATCATGCATACTATATCTGGGGTTTATTGGAATTGTTCCAGGCCACATTCGAGTATCGTTATCTGGACAGAGCCTTGGATTATACCAGGAGGACAATCGACCTCTTCAGTGACGAAGGGGGAGGTTTCTTCAACTCAGTGGCAAAGGATGATCTGGTGCTGCTGAGCAAGGAGATATCGGATGGGGCCATGCCGTCGGGGAACTCGGTCATGGCATACGACCTAGCTTTGTTGTCAACGATGGTAGATGATGAGGAATTTCGTAAAACCGCCATGGCATCGACGAAGCATTACAACTTCTACCTCAGCCAAGTGCCGGACGCTTTATCGTTCTTCATGATGGGGCTTAGGATGCTTCTGAGGCCGAGCCAAGAGCTGGTCATCTCCGGTGACCCCAGCGATGAACGGACGAGGGCGATGCTCGATGCTGCGAACTCGGTCTATCTGCCGTACACCGTATTGATGTTCAATCCGATACGGAAGGGTAAACCATCGGGATGCAAGAACCTTGCCAGTTTGAAGGATAAGACGCTGCTTGACGGCCTCGCGACCGCATATCTGTGCCAGAACGGAAGCTGTCAAAGACCGACGAACGATGTCGACGAGCTGATGGACATGCTAAGATCGGATAGGCGCTAGACCTCCTCTGGGACCTTGGCCGGCACCTTGTCGACGTAGGTAACTTGAAAGCGGGATTGGAAACGGCGGAACGCCCGCATTACTGGTTTGCCCAGCGCCACAGTGAACACCACGTTGCCTCCGGCGTGCAGGATACCAAAGGGCAGGCCCATGCCGAACACCGCTAAGAAGTTCGCCGCGTTCATGTTGTACAACCAAACCCAACTGCTGAAGTCGAGCATCTCGTTGTACATCCATCCAAGCGCAAAACAGAGTATCGCCATCTTAGTGATGCTCATTTCCTGATGCCGCTTCCCGATGAGACCGGAGATGAAACCGACCATGCCCCAACCGGCCATCTGCCAAATGGTCCAAGGCCCCTGACCGAGAAAAAGGTTCGACACGACCGCGGTAGTGCCGCCCACCATAAACCCGGCCAATGGTCCGAACACTAGGCCGACCGCCATAATCAGAAAAGTGCATGGCTGAACGCTCGGTATGGCAGCGAACGGAATGCGCGAGGCGGCAATAATCGCGCCTAGGATCCCGATCAGAGCCACTTCCTTGGAACTGACAGAGGTCTCCTCGAACCGGCCGAAGAAAGTGACGAGGAGCAACAGCATGAAGGCATTAGTGAGCAAGGCCGCATAGGTTCTCAGGCTCGAAGAATCGATGAACGTGAGATAGAGTATGAACGCTCCGACGAGGATGGTAGTGACCATCGGTACAGCGGATTTGTAAGTGATCGGTGAATGTGGCCTCACGTTCACCGTTTCCATCGTCGTCGCCTCCATCTCAAACCGCCCCCAGCTCTTCCTTGGCGATGGCCATCATCTCGTCCAATGGTATCTCGGTGAGGCATCCGTCCTTGAGCCGAAGGACCCGGCTCGAGTATTCGGCTATGAACCGGTAGTCATGGGTGACCAGAATCGTGGTCTGTCCCTCCCCCCTGAGCTTCTCCAGGATGTCCCCCAACTTTGCCTTGTTCCACTGGTCAAGACCTCTGGTCGGCTCATCGAGTATCAGCACCTTGGGCCGAGCGACCAATATCGAGGCGAGTGCGGCCCTCTCCCTCTCACCGCAGCTAAGGTCCCGAGGAAACCGCTTGAGATATCTTTCCATGTCCAGGATCTTTAGGGCCCAGTTGATCCTCTCTCCCCATTCCTTTTCTTCAATCTTGAAGTTCCGAAGCGTGAACTTGAGCTCCTCTTCGAGGGATTCCTCGAAAAGGTAGTCGTTGGGGTTTTGGCCCAGATAGCCGATCGTCCGTGCGATGAACGCGGTCGTCATCCCAGCGATGTTCTTGCCGCTGACCTTGACTTCGCCGGTCCTTGGCCGCAATAGCCCGTTGAGGTTCTTCATCAGGGTGGACTTTCCGCTCCCATTGTCCCCGGTAATCGAGACCAGTTCACCGGTCTTCACCTTGAGGCCTAGGCTTTTGAGAACCTCCCGGTCATCATATCCGAAGCTGATACCCTCCGCCTCGATGATGTCCGGATTGCCATCGGGGATGGCAATGTTTCGGCTCTCGGGCATGCTCAGAAGGCCCAGTCCTTTCATGTAGCCGATCATCTCGTCCCGCGGGCCATCCTTCAAGATGGTACCCTGATCCATCATTATGATCCGGTCTGGATAGTCTATGCACCGCTCGACGCGGTGCTCGACTAAGATGACCGATATTCCCAGCTCGCGGTTCATCTGCTTGAGGAACTCCAGGAACATGACAGCGTTATCTCCGTCCAGCTGTGACGTCGGCTCATCCAAAACGATGTATTTCGGACGCATCGCCAGGATCGATGCCATGGCCACCTTCTGCTTCTCGCCGCCGCTCAGTTCGGGGATGAATCTGGTCAGGTAACGTTTGAGGTCCAGGTACTCGGAATATTGCTGCACCCTTTCCTTCATGGTCTCGGTCGGCACACACATGTTCTCCATGCCGAAGGCCATCTCATTCTCCACGTTGGTCATGACCAGCTGGTTCTCCGGGTCCTGGAAGACCATGCCGACCAGGTTCGCATAGCCTGACGGCGTATGATATCTGGTATCCTTGCCATCGACGGTCACATGACCGGAGATTCTGCCGCCATAGAAATGAGGGATGAGCCCGTTCAGCGCCCGACAGAGCGTGGATTTTCCACATCCAGACCGGCCGAGGACGAGTATGAATTCCCCTTCCTTGATCTTGAGGTTCACGTCGATCAAGGACCTGGTGTTCGCTCCGACATACTGGAACGAGAGCTTGTCGACCTCGATCATCTCTTGCCTCCTATGAAGATCGGGGCCAGCATCAGCAAGATCAAGCTCACTATCTCGAAGTCGACCGATGTCGGGTTGATGCCATATCCTTGAAGGTAATTAACCTGCCCGTAGCCCATAATGAACATGACCACCGAGAATATCATCGCGGCAAGGAAGGAGACCATCATCCCGATCTCCAACGGCGTGATCTTGGTGACCGTATAAGACGTCCTTTTACCAGAACCGAATCCCCTGGCCTCCATAGCCTCCGATATCCCTACAGAACGCTCAAGGGAGTTCAATAGCAAAGGCATGACAACGGGCGATCTGGACCGCGCCTTCTGTAACGCCCCGCCCTCGTCGAACTCCACTCCGCGTGCCCTCATCGCATCCATGATGTTGTGCGAATCTGCTGCGATGGTCGGGTACATCCGTGTAGATAGTGAGAACGAGGTGGTCGTCTTGTATCCGAAGCGGGACATAGCCCGCAATGCCTCGTCCGGATGCACGATGAACGCCAGGAGCGAGAACGCCCCGACCGCCAGGAATAAACGCAGACACATGCTGGCGGCAAACAGCACCGATTCAGAGGTTATGGTCAGAATCCCGTAACTGAAGATGACGTTATATCCTGGAGTGAGAAAGATGTTGAACAGGAAAACGAAAGCCGCCACGTATACCGTATATTTCAGTAGGGAGAGCGTGGACCGCAGGACCTTGCCCGCTATCGCCACCAATAGGACGAAAAGAAAGAGTATGGCTAGGTAGACAATGTCAGAAAGGAGGACGGACATTGCGAACATAGCCACTACGAACATGATTTTAGGCCGCGCATCCAATTTATGAATCCTAGAGTTGGTGTCCTTGTATGGGAATATCATTTTAGCTACCCTGCAGGGTCATGAACTTCCAATTGACGATTTCGCCTCCTTTGAGGGTTATTTTGTCGCACGCAACCTGGCCATAGGCGCCGTTAACGTAATATTGCCAGCCCCTCCCGGGGTTCTCGTTGGCCACACCATCAATACTCAGAACGAGGGTCCCCATCCCGAGGTATGCCTGCTTTCCGATCAAAAAGCCCCCTATTCTCGAGCTTTCCATTAGCAGGTCCAACACATTCGAATTGAACGAGACGTTCACGAAGACGAATCGTGTTGTGCCGTTACCGCTTGCGTGCGTTTCATACGACCACACCCCGCTAGAATTGGTCCAGGTCGTGACATTGTTCCTAAAATGGTCTGGCGAGGCGTCGGCAAAATCGATGGTCATGGTGGCGATCTTCTTTGCCCCAGTGCTGTTGCCTGGGAAAAGCCCCATCCCGCTCACCAGCACTATGGCTACCAATACGACAACAATGATCGTCACCAGAGTCCACCTTTTCATTTGCTTATCTCCTATTTCTTCTTGCTCCTTACGAATACGATCACTATGACCGCGATCAGTATGAGAGCGACCAACGCCACGACGACATAGAGCACGGTGTTGTCGCTTGAGCTCTTGACATCGGCGACCGAGATGGTCTGGCTAATAATAGTGTTCGCTCCTTGGGCATCGATTGCCTTGGCAGTCACAGTGTAGTTGCCAGCTTTCATGTAGGTGTGGTTGACCGTCATGCCACTTGAGGTATTGCCATCGCCGAAATCCCAAGTAACTTGGCATTGATCTAGGTCGGTGACGTTGGCGGTGAATGTGCTCCTCAGGCCATCGTTTATCGTTGAAAAGGTCAATGTTGGAGCAAGGTTGCGGTAGGCATAAACATATCCATTATCGCAAACGGCGATTACAGTTTCATCTACTATTATCGGCGATCCCAGAGCGTAGTTGGCCGGGAGCATCGATACATTCCACATCATGACCCCAGTGTAGGATAGCATCACGATGTGGCTTGTTGCCTCATTGGTTATAACCAGAATCCCTTTGGAGGAAATTCCGACAGACCCTCCAATGGGAGCCCCGACTGAGGTTGACCAGACTACAGAACCATTCGCATCTCTCATTTGTATGTAGTTTCCGTAGGAAACTACGACCTTATCGCCGAGAACCGAGGGAGAGCTCATCTTACCCGACATTGAGATGTTCGATAGAATTGCGCCCGAGTAGCTAATCTGAACATAGTTCGAGGCCGAGACGCTGTATACTGACTGTCCATATGTGTATGTGACCGCCACGATCGAATCATTCAGGAGGGCTGGGGAGGTCTTTATGCTGCCTCCTAGGCTAACGTTCCACATCTCGGTTCCATTCATGGCGATCGCATGGAGCTCGCCATCGGTGGTGCCCACATAGATCACTCCATCCCTAACCGCTGGTGAAGAATAGTAATTCTCAGCGGAGAGCGCCTTCTTCCATGCCAGGGTGCCGTCCTCGTTCAACGCATAGAGTTTTCCGTCCCCCCCAGGTATGACTATCATGTTGTTTGTGAAGACTGGTGACGAGCTAATTCCTTTCGAAGGGGAATCGATGGTAAATGTCCATAGCTTAACACCTGTTGCTGAATTGAAAGAGGTGACGTTTCCATCATATGTTGAAACAATCACCTGGTTCTCGACGAGGAGCGGGGACGATATCTGGAACGATGTTGAATTTAACGTAGCATTCCATTTCTGTACACCGTTGAGATCTAGGCAGAATATCTTCGCCTTTGTCATATAGTCCCCGGCAAGGACGTAAAGGCTGCCATTCGCACTGACAGGGACTGTGTCAATGGACCCAGAATTCAAGTTCTTGCTCCATGCAATTTCAGGGCTGATGGTAGAATATGATGGAGAGGCCCCGGTGTTAGAAAGATCATATTTTGACATTGTCCAGGGATATTTATGTTCCGGGGTCGCCAGAGGGGCAGAGAACGGCCACGGACCAAATCTGAAGGCTATTGCTTGAAAATTCGTGGCCTTTGCACTAGGGGACTGTGCGCCAAAAGAAGGAGATATCCACTTTTGGGTCGTTGTATTCCACACCCAGAACCCCCAATATTCGGTGTAAGTGGAACTCGTATTACCAATCTTTGTCACCATATCACCCATTCCAGGATAGTTGGTTGAATTGAATGTGAGGCCCAACTGCTCTGCTGCCATTTTCGTAGCATTGAACGAATCCATATTTGATGTGACCGTAACGTTCGCCCAAGCGACCGATCCGTCCCCAAAATCGATAAGAACGGCACACGTTGTGTTAGATGCTTCCGCATTTGTCAAGACAGGTACAGTCGCAACCGTCAGAAACGAAGCAAACATCAAAAATGCGAACAACTTTTGGAATTTCATCGAGTATTCCCCATAGCCTATTTGGCTATGTATTGGATGTATTATCCAATATATCAATCCTCGTCCATCAAAGAACTGCTCATTCTGATCTCTGTCCAGTCTAACCCCGAAACCTTCAATATGCCTCGAAAATTCGTCCAATTCGGCTTCGGTTAGTCATCTATTAAAGTCGGTTCAATTCATGATAAATCGTGCGAACAGCATAAGATCATAAAAAGCAAATGAGAAAGGGGGTGATTGAAGCCATGCGCTCCCAGGCATTCCGGTCTCATTCCATAAAGCCATGGCGTTCAGATCAATTCAAAGGCGGCTGCCAAAGCACCATCTTCGGCGCGATCATAGGTCTTGGCCGTACCGATGATGATTACGTCCCCCTCGCTAACCGCTAGGAGCCGTCTTAGGGTCTCAGCGAATTCCGGCCTTTCCTTGTCCAGATCATAATCGGGAGGGACGATTAGCTGTCCTCCAGAAACGATTATCGTAGTGGCTCCCTCGGCCCCTGCCTTGATAGCGCCGTCCCTCTGCTCGACACCCATCTTGATCTTCATGCTTTGACCTTTGACGAGAACAGCAGCGCTCCTCTCGCCCAATGTGCTGTCCGTCGGCTCAACCCTTTCCATGTATAGGGGGAGTTGGCTAAGGAACTCATGACCCTTATGGGCGATCTTGACTCCCGTCTGCTTGACGTCGATCATCTCCTTGACGCGAAGATATTCGATTATGGTCCGCATGCTGCCTTCGCCCACATTGACCATGTCCGCAAGCTGCTTGCGCCCCTTGCGCCTTCCATCAGATAAGATGGAAAGGGTTTTGAAGACATGGTAATCGGCGAAGCGGTGCACCGGACCATATCTGGGCAAATCGACGAGCTTCATCGCCTAGAATACCGTCACTTGGCCTTTTACAACTTTCTCCGTGACCAGGTTAATGTTCTCGAACCAATTGTCGGCCACCGCCAGCGCCTTCTTCTGGTTCTTGTCGAATTTCGCACCCTCCTCCAAGATGAGCTGGACGCTGCAAGTCTGCGGGTCGTTTATGGGCCTGCCGATCTGAGATAAGATACGAACCTGGGCCTCGACGACGTCCCCACCAGCCTCCTTGATGATGTCCCTGGCGATCCAGTTGGCGAGGATGTTGTACATCTTGCCCACGTGGGTGATCGGGTTCTTTCCAGCCGACGCCTCCATGCTCATCGAGCGGTAGGGTGTGATGAGTCCGTTGACACGGTTTCCGCGTCCAACCGATCCGTCGTCGCCGTTCTCGGCGCTCAAGCCGGTCACGGTCAGGTAGTAGTTGCCGTTCTTGTAGTCGTCAGCGTGGTTCACATCGACCTTGATGCTATACTTGGTGAACTTGGTGGCATAGTCAGCCACGCGCTCGGTCATCTCCTGGATGACGTTGACATAGTGATCGGCGTCCGGGATGTACTTATCGACCATGGCACAGGCAATGGTGAGGGTGATGTTGTCCCTGTTCCTGGCGGCCATGACCTTAACGTCCTGCCCGGTCTCCTTGAGCTTTTTCTTCATTGCCCCGTTTATGTACTTCTCCACCTCGAGCGTAACTGTCTCGGTCTGGGAGAGCGGAGCGAAGCTACATCCGAACGACGTGTCGTTCGCCAGCATGCAGCTGTTCTTGTTACCATTGACCCTACACTTATCCGCGAGGGACTCAAAGTTCTTGATAAGGTCGATGCTTCCCTTCCCGATCTTGCAGTCGACGATGACATCTTTGTTCACGTCCAGATGCGGGAAGTTCTTGAGGTATTCCTTGGCCGCGCCGATAGCGGTTGTGGCATAGGGTAGCCTCTCGCCGTCAACCTGTGTGATGGCCCTGCCGACGAGGACTATATAAATCGGCTCAAGCATCCTGCCGCCGCCGAACTTGGGGGCGCTCTGTCCGCCCACTACCTCGTTCTGGTCGGTGTTGTGATGGAGAACCTCTCCGTATCTGTCGAGGTACATCTTGCACAGGGCTCGGCTGACCGATTCCGCCAGACCATCGGAGATTGTGTCCGGGTGGCCTAGACCTTTGCGTTCGACAAGCTCGACCCTCTGCTTCTCGATCGGTGTGAGGTTCATGCTCTCGATGATGATGTTCTTTTCGATCTTCTTTGCCGCTGGCTTCTTCACTTGGGTCTTCCTAACCGGCTTTGATGCCATTGATTGTCACCTATATTGAAGTACTTCGCAGCCCCTGACCAGTCGCAATCACAAGAATGGACTGGCCTTGGACCGAGTTAGGTCGGTTGTAATTGGTTCGCTCATATAAGCCCTATTGACTCAATTATTCATATATGACTAATAGTATGTGGGTATCGACATGAAGTTCCCTGATGAGACCGAGATCAAGAAATTGCGGAAGAGCTTGGACATAACCCAGTCTGAATTGGCGTCACTTTCCGGCGTCAGCCAATCGACCATTGCGAAGATGGAAAGGGGCAGCATCAAGGGTAGCTATGCGGCCGTGGTCAGGATCTTCGAGGTTCTGCAGGAGGAGATGAGCAAGAGACGCGAGGGGATGAAAGCGAAGGATGTCGCCTCCACCAACATCGTCAGCATCCAGGCCAGCGAGAAGGTGAAGCGGGCCACGGAGGTCATGAGGGAGAGCGGATACTCGCAGCTCCCGGTCTTTAGCGGGGTCCAGCATGTCGGTAGTATAAGCGAGTTCAGGATCCTTAGCCTCCTCCGGGACGGCTCGAAGATGGAGGACCTCGGAGAACAGACCGTGGGGTCCATCATGATGGACTCGTTCCCCATCGTCAGCGAGGAGGCGGCCGTTGAGGTAGTCACTTCTTTGCTGTCCGCATCCAACGCGGTTCTGGTCTCAAGGAAGGGCTCGATCGTCGGAATCATTACCAGCTCGGACGTCCTGAAGCTTCTTTGATGAAATCATCCCGTCGTTACTGATCTGTACGATCATAAGATCCTCAGAAGCATAAGTGTTGGGGAAGATTTCCCGTGCCTCTTCGACCAGCAGGCCGACGTCCTCGTACCGGCCACTGAAGTGGTTCAGGTAGAGGGTCCTGACCCCAGCCTTAGATGCGATCGTTGCGGCGCCCATGGCGGTGGAATGGCCGAACTCGGCCGCCTTCTCCTGGAGGGTCATGTCGGCAGTTGCCTCGTGGACCAACACATCACATCCGCGGATCGATTCCACAAGATGATCGCAAGGCCGTGTGTCCCCTGAAAACGCCACTTTGAGCCCTGGTCGGGGATCACCCATTACCATTCCTGGCGATATCGTCCGACCCTTTATCGTGATGCTGGTGCCGGACTGGAGCCTGGAAAAGAGAGGCCCTTCCGGAACTCCCAGTTCAATGGCCCTTTCCTTGTTGAACCTTCCCGGCCTCGAATCCTCCTGCAGAACAAATCCCAACGAGGGTATGGTGTGGTCGGTCCGTACCGCATTGACCGAAAACCCCTTTCCTTGAATCGAATCGCCATCCCATATGTCGTGGCCAGTTAAATTGAACCCAACCTGGAAGTATCCTAGGCTGAGGATAGTGTCGACCGTCTGCGAAGTACCTACAGGACCGTAGATCTCTAGCGGTTCCAATCGTCCGGCGAAGTTCATAGATTGGATCAGACCGGGAAGGCCAAGAAAATGGTCGCCGTGGAGATGCGTGATGAATATCTTGGTTATCTTCATGAATGAGACCGTAGAGCTCATCAATTGTCTTTGGGTCCCCTCTCCGCAGTCGAACAGGACGATCTCGGGACCGACACGGACGGCCGTGGCGCTGGTGTTACGAAATCTGGTCGGGACGCTGCCGCCGGTTCCAAGGAAGACGATCTCCACGCCACCGCATCGACTCATGAGGCATTAAGCTCTTTTGCGTCATGGCGTTCCATACATTTATCGCTGAAGAAGAACTGGCCAGGCCAAAGCATGGCCATCACGGTGGCGAGATACATCGTTCCTTGGTACCCCAAGCTGACAATTAGTGCGCGGCGATCGCAGATATTCCAGTAACTGCGATAATCCTTCGGTGGACAACACTTGGATCAATCCGACCTCCATCTAATTGAACGATCCGTCACAAGCGTTAATCCTTGCGGGCCCTTGGTGCGCTGGGCCTAACGTATGGAACCGATCTTACGCTCTGTCTTGGTCGCTTTCTTATAGGCCTTGTAGTGTTCCTTGCATAAGTGGACCCTCTTCAGATCTTTATCCACTTCTAGCTTAGCCTCCTGGGCACTGTTCTGGGATATCGACCTTTCGGCCGGCTTCGTGCATCCGGCAACATCGCAAGGCTTCTCGCTCTCAACCGCATGGTGGACCTCTGCCATGAGACTGGCATTCCGTCACGTTCATTTTAACGTTTTGGCTCGGGGAACATTCCTACAATCGACAACATTATGTCCCGCCTGGAACAATAACCGAATGATAGAATGACAGCGTTTAAGAGGATCTTGGTTGGAGTGGACGGATCGGACAACTCGCTCAGGGCAACGAAGAAGGCAGCTGAAATGGCCTCGGTCTTTCACTCCGATATCGTGCTCCTACATGTGATCCATCCGGGGGAGTCGGCTTATTATACAGGCATGCCGACCACTGAGGGGGCGGAACACGCAAAAGGCGAGGAGAAGCTCTATCGGGCAAGGCTGACATGCGAGGAAGCAGGGTTGAAACCGGAGCTGAAGGTCATGTTAGGAAATCCGTCCGAGGTCATCTTGGACCTTTCGGACGAGGGATACGACCTGATCGTAGTCGGTACCCGAGGGACCGGTACCCTGGCGCGTTTCCTCATGGGCAGCGTTTCTACCCGGGTCGTGCAGCTCTCGAAAGCCCCGGTCATGGTAGTCCCGTAGGATTGAGGCTGAACCAATGATCAAAGTTGCTCCATCCATTCTATCAGCAGATTTCGGGGCGCTGGCGAACGAGGTCCATAGGGTTGAAGAGGCGGGAGCGGATTGGGTCCATGTGGACGTTATGGACGGCGTGTTCGTCCCGAACATAACCATCGGACCAGAGGTCATCCGAAAGATACGACCGCACACAAAACTGCCCTTCGACGTCCACCTGATGATCGTCCAACCGGAAAGGTACATTGAAACGTTCTCAAGGTGCGGGGCCGACTTCATCACCATCCATGTGGAAGCTTCGACCCTGGTCTCCGAGACCTTGTGTAAGATACGCTCTTTGGGCAAGAAGGCGGGCATCTCCCTCAATCCCGAAACACCTTTCGAGGCAGTGCGTCCTTATTTGAAGGATATCGACCTCCTGCTGGTTATGACGGTGCATCCAGGTTTCGGGGGACAATCATTCATCGAGGATGTGGTCCCGAAGATAACATCGGCCAGGGAATACGCGGTCAAAAATGACCTCAAGTTCGACATCGAGATCGACGGAGGAATCAACGCCTCGACCGGTATGAGGTGTGTGAAAGCAGGTGCTTCTGCCTTGGCTGCAGGCAGCGCCCTCTTCAATTCCAAGGATATGAAGGCAGAGATAGGAGCTTGGCACAAGTTTTAATGATATCCAGATATAGATTTTTTACCTCAATTTGAATCCTACGAAGAATCGACATTTTATTAACGATGAACGATTATCACCGGGAGAGTGCACCAAAAGTGAAATGCTACTTGAGATGCTACTCGCTCCCCGAAAGGAAATCACATGGCTCGAATTGGATCTAAGAAGTCACTGGTCACTAAGCTCGGCATCAAGGACGGGATGAAACTCCTATTCATCAATTCGCCCCAGGGCTACGACGAGGTCCTAGGCAGGCTTCCAAAGAATGTCGTTGTGGTCGAAGACATCACCGAGGAGCTTGATTTTGTTCAGATGTTCAGCAAGAGTAAGAAAGAAACTGAGACCACGTTCCCGAAACTGCTCGCTGCGATAAAACAAGAGGGCATTATCTGGATATGCTGGCCAAAAGGTTCCTCAAAGATGAAGACAGACCTGACCGGAAGCATGGTCCGGGATGTAGGCGTCAGCAACGGCATGGTGGACGTGAAGGTCTCGTCCATCGACGATACTTGGTCTGGTCTCAAGTTCGTAAATAAAGCTAAAGACAAGGACTGAACGCCCATTTATGTCCCAGACGTAAAGGACAATTAGACCGATATATATCTGGGACCGACTGAAAGGGGAAAGATAAATAAATGCCCCCTCTCATTCCGTGCTGAGTGGCCTCATGGAATTTACGAAGAGACACCTGCTAATACTGCTGACGATAGTTCTACCCCTGATCCTTCTGGTATTAGCGATGGCATTCAACGCTGGTATCTGCATCTTCATGGCCATCCTGGTCTGGATCGGGATCGCGCTGATCATGCTGTACATGCCGCAGTTCAAAGAATGATCACTTCACCACCGAACCAAACGCCACCTTCTTACTGACCCGGTTGATGCGAACCTGAACCGTGTCGCCGATCTTTGTATCAGGTACGATGATGACGAATCCTTCTATCTTACCCACACCGTCTCCCTGTGAGCCGATATCCGATATCGTCACCGTGTAGGTTTGACCTTCTTCCACTGGTTTCTTCTCTTTGAACCCGACCGAGTTCTCCATGCGTCTAATTACGTAAGAATCCGGTATTAATGGTTTGCATTTGGCCAGATGGAAACGATATCCTGATCTTACATAACTGATATTGGCTTGGAGATTTTGATTACCATTTTGCGTTTCGGACGACACTTCCGGTCAAACGCGAAATGGTTATTATTCAAATTGATGATTAAGAGGGCAGAGCGGACCTGCTCTGCATGGACGATGGTGGATATCAATGGGCGTTAATCTAGCAGATGTCCTCAAGGCGAGAGACGTAACACCAGAGGAACTGCGGGGTAAGACCGTCGCCATCGATGCTTACAATGCTATCTACCAGTTCCTATCGGTCATCAGACAGCCGGACGGGACTCCCTTGAAGGACAGCAGAGGAAGGATAACATCCCATCTGTCAGGATTGCTCAACCGGAACGCGAACCTGATCGAGATGGGCGTTCGTCCCGCTTACGTTTTCGACGGCATTCCCTCAGAGATGAAGAACGAGACCATCCGTGACCGACATGAACGTCGGGTCAAGGCTCAACAGGAATGGCAGGTCTCGATTGAGAAAGGAGAAACAGAGAAGGCATTCTCCAAGGCCACCCAATCGTCCCGCATCACGAATGAGATCGTGGAATCGTCCAGGATATTGTTGACCTACCTCGGCATTCCAGTGATCCAGGCGGCGGAAGAGGGAGAGGCACAAGCCGCATACATGGCCCAGATCGGCATGGTTTGGGCGGCATCCTCGCAGGATTTCGATTCACTGCTTTTCGGCGCCCCCCGGCTGCTACGGAACCTCACCCTGGCTGGCAGAAGGAAGATGCCAGGGCGGAACGAATACCGGGACGTGAAAATGGAGATCATCGAGACGGATTCGGTCCTCAAGGAACTCGAGATATCCAGGGAGCAGCTCATCGACATGTGCATCATGATGGGCACGGACTACAACGAGGGAGTTAACGGGATCGGGCCCAAGCGCGCCTTGAAACTCATCCGGGAGCATGGTGACTTCGTTCACGCCATGGCCTCGATCGACAAAGTATTTCCGGAATATGAGAGAGTCAAAGGACTCTTCCTGGATTTCGAGAAGACAGACAACTACATCCTGGAGTGGAAGGCGCCCGACCGGGCCAAGATCGTGGAAATGTTGGTCGGTCAGTACGATTTCTCCGAGCAACGGGTCAATTCCGCATTGGATAAGATGATATCCAAACCAGTGAAGAAGGAGATAAAGAACCAGTCCAGCTTGGACATGTTTTGATTCTCTGGCTCTAGATCGACTTGGACTGTCGATAATTGTCGGGTCTACATTATTCTCAAAAATACGTTCCCCGCAATCAGGCGCCAACGTTAATATCCCGAAACGGATATAATGGCGCGTAATTCCGTGTGCCGATGAAACAAGGCACGGCCTCTGGACCATGTAGTTTATATTGTCTGGTGGCATCGGGGCGACAGAAGGGACGGCGATGATAAAGCAAGTCCAAGCCAGTTATAATCCAGCTCAACTAGAGAAAGCGGTCCGGGAATTCTGGACGAAGACCAACGCGTACAAGAAGACGAAGGAGATCCGGGCTAGCGGTCCTGACTATTACTTCGTCGACGGTCCGCCCTACACCACTGGTTATATCCACTTGGGTACGGCCTGGAACAAGACCATCAAGGATACCGTTATCCGGTTCAAGCGGATGCAGCGGTTCAACGTCACCGACACACCCGGCTATGACATGCATGGACTGCCCATCGAGGTCAAGGTAGAACAGTCCATCGGGGTCAAGAACAAGAAAGAGATCGAGGAGTACGGCATCGATCGCTTCGTCGGAACCTGCAAGGAGTTCGCCCTGGGCTTCCAGAAGAAGATGAACGAGCAGTTCGCGGAACTGGGCATTTGGATGGACTGGGAGAACCCGTATCTCACCATCAATTCAAGTTACATCGAGGCGGCCTGGTGGACTCTTAAAAGGGCTCACGACAAAGGCCTGCTGGTCACCGCGAACCGTGTGCTTCCCGGATGTCCCCGTTGCGAAACGGCGCTGGCCGAGGCGGAGATCGAGTATTCGGACGAGAAGGACCCTTCTATCTATGTCAAGTTCCCACTGAAGAACGATGAGAAGGTCTCTTTGCTGATATGGACCACCACGCCATGGACACTACCAGCGAACATGGCCGTAGCCGCCCATCCCGATTTCAAGTACGCCCGTGTCCGTTACCGGCGGATCGGCGAGACCGAGACGGTCATCGTCCTGAAGGACCTGATCGAACAGATACGCGTGGTCGGAGGCTGGGAGAAGTATGACATACTGGAGACCATCGAAGGGGACGACCTGGTCGGTACGGAGTACCTGCCCCCGTTCGGCGATGAAGTACCTTACCAGAAGAACGTCGATGGGAAGTGGGTGCATAAGGTCATCCCTTCCAAGACGGTCGAGGCCTCCAACACCGGCCTAGTGCACATCGCACCAGGTCATGGTCCCGAGGATTTCGAGCTGGGAAAGGAGTTCGGCATCGATCCGTTCTGCCCCGTCGATGCGGCAGGAAAGTTCACCGCCGATGTCGGTGAGAAGTACCATGGAATGCATATCAAGAAGGCGAACCCGCTTCTCATAGAGGCCCTCAAGGAAAAGGGGATCCTGTTCTGGAGCGGCACCATAGAACACCGGTTCGGGCATTGCTGGAGATGCAACACACCGGTCATCTTCCGGAACACACAACAATGGTTCCTCAAGGTCACCGCCATCAAGAACGTCATGCTCGAGGAGGTCGAGAGGATACGCTGGACCCCGGATTGGGCCGGCTCATCCCGCATGTACGACTGGGTGCTCAACGCACGGGACTGGTGCATCTCCCGCCAAAGGTACTGGGGTATTCCTATCCCGGTATGGACCTGTGCGTCTTGCGGCGAGATGAAGGTCATCGGCTCAATCGCCGAGCTGGAAACGATGGACGGTTACCGTAAGGACATGGAATTGCACAGGCCGTGGATCGATTCGGTCACCTGCGCCTGTCCCAAGTGCAATAAGAGCATGAAACGGGTCCCGGACGTCTTGGACGTGTGGTTCGATTCGGCGGTAGCCTCCTGGGCACAATTGGGCTTCCCCGGGAAGCGCACCGAGTTCGACCGCTGGTGGCCAGGACGCTGGATCACCGAGGCGCAGGACCAGACGAGAGGGTGGTTCTATTCACAGCTGGCCGCCGGATGTATGGCGTTCGGACGCGCCCCCTACGAGAGCGTTCTGATGCACGGGTGGATGCTGGACCCGTCGGGCCAACCGATGTCCAAGAGCAAGGGCAACGTCATCGAGCCGAGCAAGGTCATCGCCGAATACGGAGCGGACGCATTGCGGTTCTATATGTTGCGGTCATCCGCCCCATGGGAGGACATAGCATTCCAGAGCGAGGGTGTGAAGAACGCCCGGAAGATGCTCAACGTCTTTTGGAACGTGGTCAACTTCGCGGCCCAGTATATGTCCATAGATAAGTTCGATCCGAGCACCATCGACTACGATAGGCTCAAGGGACACCTGCGCTCGGAGGACAAGTGGCTGATCTCGAAGACAGAGAAATTGAAGCACGAGGTCACTCGGAACATCAACACCTACGACCTGCACAAGGCCTGCCGGGCCATCGAGGAATTCGTCCTGGATGACCTGTCCCGCTGGTATGTCCGCCTCATCCGGGACCGGATGTGGAAGGAAGAGGGGGACATGGACAAGCTGGCCGCTTACAAGGTACTTTATGATTCGGCCATGGCCACGAACCTTCTGCTGGCGCCGTTCTGTCCGCATATAACGGAGGAGGTGTACCAACATCTCGACGGATCGAAGGGATCGGTGCACATGCTGGACTGGCCCACCGCTGACCTGACCAAGGTAGACGAACGGCTAGAGATCTCCATGAAGGAGTGCGCTGAACTTGTGGAGATCATCACCAGGGAACGCCAGGCACGCAACGTCAAACTGCGGTGGCCGATGAAGCGCATAATCATCAAGGCGACAACGCAGGAGTCCATGGATTCCATCATGGCCCTGGACGATATCCTGCTTTCCCAATCGAACACCAAGTCGGTGCAATACGTTAAACCCGGCCAGGAGTGGGAAGAGACGATCCTCAACGTCATCCCGAACCCGCACGCCATCGGCAAGGTCTACCGGCAGTGGTCCTCGAAGATCGCGGTGCTCCTGAAATCGAGACCGGCCAAGCAGATCAAGGACAGCATCGACAAGGGAGAGTACTCCCTAGGCATCGAGGGACAACTTGTCAAGATCGAGCCCAACATGGTCTCGTTCACTACATCATTGCCGAACGAGGTCATAGGGGCCAAGTTCAGCGGCGGTGAGGTCTATCTCGACTTCCAGGTGACCCCCGAGATTGAGGCGGAAGGATTCGCCAGGGAGATCATCCGCCGCATCCAACAGATGCGTAAAGACATGAAGCTGGACATCGAAGAGTTCATCAAAGTGGATGTGTCAGCCCCGGTCAAGATCACCGAGTACTTCAAGATCTGGAAGGAGCACATCATGTCCGAGACTAGGTCCAAGAAATTGGACTTCGTGGATGCCCCCCAAGGCACTTACAAGGTGTCGTGGGAGGTCGAGAGCCACAAGATGGAGATAGCGATCACATCGACGCACATCAAGGAGGCGATCACCAAGCTGGCCGGGATACCCGGACTCACGTCGAAGATGGCCATGTGCCTGGCCGAGAAGGGTTACTGCACGGTCGAGGACCTGAAGAACCTGGGTGAGGAGAAGCTCGGGGCCATAGAAGGGTTCACCAAGTCCGATGCCAAGCGCATATTCAACCATCTCGTCAGGAAGGACGAAGGAAAGAAGTGCGAGACCTGCGGAGGAGCTATGGACGCAGAGGGCAAATGTCCTAACTGCTTGACAAAGCCGAGCAATGTAACACCCAAGGACCGGCTTATCCCATTCCTTCTGCGAGTACCCAGGATGAACAAGCTCAAAGCCGAGATGCTCTATGATGCGGGATACGACAGTGTCGAGAAGATCAAGGCGGCCAGCAAAGATGATCTGGCCAAAGTGAGCGGGCTGGGTGCCAGGACCATCGATGGATTGCAGGTGTACGCCCAGGGCGGAGGCTTCGAGGCCGTTGTCAGGTGCCAATCCTGCGGCGCTGACATCAAGCCCGATGAGCTCAAATGCGCCAATTGCGGCGCGGCGTTCCGTGAGGACCTGGTCGATGAAGAGGAAGAGCAGAAGGTCAAGCCAGTCGATGAACTGGAACGTTCATTCGCCTACCTGATCAAGGAGGACAAGTCGGAACGTTCCTACGCGTTCTTCGAAAAGGCGCTATCGCAAGGGCTAAAGGGATTCTGCGTAACTCGTAACTATCCCCTGAAGATCAAGTCGAAGTACAACCTGGGGGACACGCAAATCCTATGGCTGTCGAACGTAGGGAAGGAGAACTCGCTGCGGCCGAAAGACCTGGAGAAACTGAGCTACTCGCTCGAGCAGTTCCTTGCGGCTAACTCGGGAGTGATATTGTTGGACGGATTGGAATACCTCATAACGAACAACAACTTCCTGACCGTACTGCGGTTCATCCAGTCGCTGAGGGACCAGGTAGCGATAAATCGCTCCATATTGATCATGGCCCTGAACCCGTCAACGTTGGACCCGCACGAGCTGAACTTGCTTGAGAAAGAGGTCGACGTGGCTCTCTAAACACCTTAGCCTTCACTTTTATTTTTCATATCAACTTTAGCTCGGCCAGTAGCCTTCCGAATCCGGGGACGGTGTCATAGTCCTTGACCTCAGAAGGAAGGACCCACTTGTGCTCGGTGTGCTCCCAATCGGTGACCACCTCCTCACTGGCCGTCTCGAACAGGAACGGATAGATGGTCCAGATATGCATCGCATCCCGGATGGTCATCGGATCCGCCCTGCCCACCAAAGTGAACTTTTCTATCGACAGTTCCTCACGTATCTCTCTGGGCGCGGTCTGTTCCGGGGTCTCCCCCTCTTCGACATAACCGCTCACCCCGGCCCATTTCCCCTGATTCGTTCCGACCTTATCGCTGCGTTTGAGGATGAGCATTTTCTCCCCATGCCGTACAATACTGGTGACGACGGCGCTCTCCCTTACATTCTCGATCCTGACCGTTCCTAAGTCACCATCGACGAAGACCTCGTCCCCGTCGCGGAAAAGCGAGATATCCAAGGAATCGACCATCGGAACATTCGCCATCACGGCACCGGTGGCCACGATGGTTTCTGCCCTCTCGTTAATGATAGCGCTCGGCTGGTTACCATGCTTTTTCATGTCCAGTAGCGTGTACGACCCGACCGTGCTGCCCCGCCCCTTGGGGAAGATGAACACTTTGCCCTTGATCGATATGCCAGCTCTTCCCGTCACCACCGACAGCTCACCGGTCTTTGCATCTACCCCACCGAGGAAGCTGAACGCCTCCTTAAGAACAACCGCCTTACCTTCTCCCTTACCCGGTGAGATAGAGCGCCCCTTCATTGCATCACCGATCCAAGGAGCGTCTCTGCTGATTCGCAAACGACCTTCTGTGAGCACAGCGAAGGCAGGTAATTGCATGCCTTACATGAGTTCGTGGCGGTGCAGCGGTAAACTCCTTCGATAGGAGTAACGATCATGCAGGTATCGCACACTACTTTACCGATCCTTTCTAATTCTTTAACCTCTTTTGGGCAACTGGTAACGACGTCCCTGGATGTGCAGAACCAAACGTCAGTATCCTTGACCTTCTTCTTTCCTTTGACCATAGAGGCCAACTGCCTTACCTCATCCTCGCTAAGGTGCGGACACCCTAACGCGATCAGGTCTGGGTCCTTTCCGCTTGATATCTTGTCCTTGCAGGTCCGTAGCTCTCTGCCGTCCACATTGATGACCTCCAAACCCTTCACTTCCTGTAACTTGCTGTCTGGGGTAACTCCATCCACGTGGAACAACGCCACCGACCCGGCCGCAGCCATGGCGGCGGCCATCATCTTGAGTTGATCCGTTCCTGGCCTAATTCCGGTGATGAAAGGTATGGCATTGCCAATCCTGGAACCTATCACCTGACCGAGGAGGGCATAGTCCAATAGGTCCTCCTTCATATCGGCTTTGATGACCACGGTTGGTCTGCGATTTTGGTCGAGATGGAGCCCGTAGAGCGGTGTCTTGCCGATTATCGAGGCGGCCAGGGCACTCGGCCCCCCTTCCCGATTGGTCCTTGCACCGATGACCGAATTGGCATAGGAAAGGGCGGACGATTCGGCCCAAGCGATGCTATCGCCTTTCCTGGGCACGTTGGTGGAGAGATATGGAGTGCAGCTGCATGTCGTTTGGACTCCCAACTTTCCGTAATACTCTATGATCTCCAATTGCTTATGGGCGAACTTCTCCGCGACATGCATCTCTTTCCATCTATAGCTGTCCATCCCAGATGGGTTAAGCGTGGTCCTGACCGAGACCTTGCTGTCCTGTGACATTTCCTTGAGGAAGTCGATCCCTCCTTCGCCGATGGTCTTATAGGAAACGCCTGAAAGATGTGCCGACGTGATCGGAACAAGCTTTTCGGCCCCATAGATCTTGCCCACTGCGACCAACAGCTCCATGGCACGACGCCTGCCCTGGCCCTGCTCGCCCGCAAGGATTGATTCCTCTTCTCTGGTCAGGAACATGATGGATGGGCGAGGCGAGTGATAAGATAAAATGTTTGTGAAATTCAAGAGGTGATCCAATCGCCTAATCATTAGTGACTTTGGTTATTGTACAACTACTCGAATGAATTCGATTCCGATCAATGATCGACTCCTTTCGTCCAATTGATAATTACATAAATTCTCAAACAATCGCAGGAAAATCGATGCTACTAATTCGCAACTTGAACACCTCTCTGTTACTACGCGAAATGATAGTTATTGTTTTAGTAAATGGCATCTGGCTATCATCATATTATTGAAATCAATAGTGATAACAACCTGATTTGGTTTATATACTGCAAATTAGCGTGCTTTACTTAGGTGGTTGAAAAATGCACGCGCTAGAAAAATCACGGCTATTTACTGAGGAGAGCTGTGGTAAGATACTCCTTGCGACAATGGGTAAGCCGAAAGACGTGTACGAACTGAGCAACATGCTCGGCATACCGATCGCCGTTTGTTACCGGAAGATCAAGCTGCTCGAGGAATCCGGTCTGATGTTCAGCCCGGAAAGGAAGCTCACCCAGGCAGGAAAGCGGATCAGTGTGTACAAATCGAACGTTAAAAACGCCCAGATAGTGTTCGAACGGAACAACATAAGGGCGAAGATAGAGATGATCGACGGCACAACGCAGGACGCTTCGTACGATATCGAGATGTCGGTCTTCATGGAGATGGCCAAACAACCAGCTTGAAATAGTGGCATCGATCAAATTCCTGAATAATCCTGCCATCGCCCCAATCATATCCTCAGGTTGTTGCCTTTAAAAACAGATTGTCGGCAAAATCTATCGCCTTTGCACTCTTTAGAATTTCATATTTTGGTCGAGTACAACCGATAAGAGCATTAGGACCCATCACTTATAGTCTCTACTATGGAGCGTACGGTAGATTGCGCGGAATGCTGCTTCCATAAGGGATGGAAGTGTATCATTCCAGTACCCCCATTGCCCAGAGAGATCCTATACAGTTCCCGAGGACTTGTTCTAGGATGTGTCAATGGAAGGCCTAAACCCATCATTCAAAAAACGAAGGATCCGATTTGAGTCATATCCGTCCTGATTGACCTCATTTCTCAATAAATGATTTTAGTGGACACTTCTTCTAAAGGCAGTCCATATGGTAGATTCAGGATGGACCTAGGATGGGGCCATCTATTCCTATTAACGATGTCAGAGAATCTTGAACATAGTACGGGAAGGCTTAGCATCCAGATGGACATGCCGCGTTACCGAATTCTATTCTCATTTCTCATGGCTGACTCTTAGGCATGATATGTTTTCTTTTGACCACATTCGGGCATGTACATCCAATCCGTTCACGTCAACAGTCTGAAATATCTATACTGGATTGATGGATTCGTGTCCAGCGAACCAATTATCGAACTGCACAAAGTTACGGTATCCAAGGATGATTCGAAGATACTGAAGGACATCACCCTCCAAATCAATGGCGGAGAACGATTGGTGATCCTGGGGCCGAACGGTTCTGGAAAATCATCGCTTATCAAAACATTCACTGGCGAATATCGTCACGATACTACTGATGAACATTCATACGTCAGGATAATGGGTTCTGAATTCTGGGATATTCACGAGGTCCATAGGGCTTTCGGGGTGGTATCCATTGATGTCCAAATCGATTTTAGACGAGAGATGGACGGAAAAGAGGCGGCCTTTCGGGATTTTTCGGTTCCGTGGGAACAAACCGGTCGCAGACCGTTACTCGGGAAATGGACCGAAGGGCGAGAGTGGCATTGGCATCAGTTGGCTCGCAACGCTTAGCGCGCAAGCAGATGTCTGTCATGTCTATGGGCGAGGCCAGGAGGGTGATTATGGCGCGAGCCCTGGTCAACGAACCAGAGGCGTTGATCCTGGATGAACCTATGAATGGACTAGACCTGACCGGAAAGCACCTGGTGTGGAAGGCGATTCGTACCTTGGTCGGTCGCGGAAAGGCTTTGATCCTGGTTACGCAAGACCCTTCCGATATCATCCCGGAGATCGATCGCGTAGTAATGGTCAAGAATGGTCGAATTTTCATTGATGACGGGATCGAGGCATTGAATGAGAAGAATCTCACCGACCTGTTCAAGGTACCGGTAAGGCTTTGCCATCGTGATGACCGGTGGTGGGCGTGGTCATAATCACATATCTACTGCATCCGATCGTTCGAAATAGGCTAGGCAACGGAAACAAGATCGAATTCGGTCACATAGGATCGCTGATAGAAGATGTGTAAAAGGTTTGGCAATTTCTCCTCTGGTTCACTTAAGACTCTTTCTTAGGTGCATTCACCTCTCGCGCTCTCACAACGAGGACCGGACACTTGGCCTGACGGACCGTTATCTCGGCCACGCTTCCAAGCCGGATGTGCGCTAGTCCAGTGCGGCCGACCGTCCCCATCACGATCAGATCATAATTGGCGGATGCCTTGACGATCTCCTCGGATGGCGTGCCGATGATGATCAATGGGGTCACTGTTATACCCATTCTTTTCCCCTCGTTGACGATGAACTCCGTGGCTTCCCAGGAGCTCTTCTCGACACTGTCATGGACATTTGAGTCGGATGCTGCCGTTTGGTCGGCCACGCTCAATGCCGTCACATCTGCACCGAACATCTTGGCAAGTGCGAGTCCTAATGCAATGGCAGGTTTGGTATTCTCGCTGCCATCGGTCGGAATGAGAAGCTTCTTCACGGTCAAACCGTCAGTCTTGACCCCAACACTGCTATGGACGACCAGGACTGGTGAGTTTGCGGACCTGACGACCTTCTCCGCCACGCTCCCAAGCAGCAGATGCGATATGCCGGTGCGGCCGGCCGTTCCCATCACGATCAGATCGTAGTCCTTGGAGACCTCAATGATCTTGCTCGATGGTATGCCATTGACGACCACGGGTTTCACATGCACCCCTTTTGTCTTGCCCTGACCGACGACCGATTCGACCGCCTCTACACTTTGTTTGTATAGGATGGATTCGGCCTCTGGGATGGTGATGTTCGTTCCGCTCTCGTCGATTACGCTCATCACGGTCACCTCGGCACCCATGACCTTGGCCATGCCCAGGCCATACGAGATGGCTGGGGCGGTCTTGTCGCTGCCGTCGGCGGTTATGAGCATCTTACTGTGCGTCACTGTTGTCTTGGCCGGCTCGATCTTGATAAACGCGATGGCAAGGGCTACCAGCGAGATCAAGAAGAATAGCAGGAAGGCCTCATGCAATCCGTTCAAGAAGGTCGTAATAGCCGATGAACTGATGCCACCCCCATAGAGGAACAAGGACGCCATGTCCTCATTGGAGAGGCCGTTTAGGACCATCGGCATGGCAATGGCCATGCTGACCATGGACCCTACGTTGACAAGCATCATCCTTGTGCCTGACGCGATGCCGCGCCTCTCCGGAGGTGCAACGTTCATGACCGATTTCATGTTCGGCGAATTGAAAAGGCTACCACCGATGCCGGAGATCAGCATTATGACCACCAGCCACCAGAATGGCGTATATTGGTCGATGAAGATCAGAGCGAACAGGCTGATCGCCGATAGCGCCAGTCCGACGATGGCCAGAACGCGTACCCCACGCTTGTCCGCTGCCCGGCCAGAGAGCGGACCGAATATAATGAAGCATAGACCCAGCGGTGCGAGGCTGAGACCGGCGGTGAGCGGGTCCTGCCTATAAGGGCCTTGAAGGTAGAAGATCAGCAGGAATAGGAAAGCTCCACGGGTCAGACTGTTGATCAGTGCGCTCGTGCATCCAAGGGCGAAGTCGGGGTGCTTGAAAAGGTGTAGATCGAGCATCGGTGTTTTCACCTTCAGCTCGATCCAAATGAAGGCCAGTATCCCGACAATGCCAATAGCAAACAGTGCGAAGATGGCCTCCATGCTAACGCCCATCGGGAAGGCGTATAACGATATGGCCAGGAGGAGTGATGTCATACCGACCATGAAGGTGGCACACCCAATCCAATCCATGCCAGGACTCTTGGGCAGGTTGGCCGGCTCCTTTAGCCGTCTCCATGCCCAGATGGTCCCGAAAATTCCCAGAGGGACATTGTAGAGGAATATCCATTCCCAGCCATATGGGGCTAATATTCCCCCGACGACCGGACCTAACACCAGACCTGCGCCAGCCGCTATTCCGTTGATGCCCAGACCTAGACCAAGGCGGTTAGCCTTGAACGCGTCGGCGACCATCGGTGTCCCGTTGGCCATCATCAATGCTCCGCCCATCGCCTGTACGATACGGAAGCCGATCAGATCATAGCCTTGATATGAAGGGCTGGCAAAGACGCACAACAGGGAGCCGATCGTGAAAACCGCAAATCCCAATACGTACAGGTTCTTGCGCCCGTACATATCGGCTAGACGGCCGAACATGGGGATCATCGCGGTGGTGATGAGCATGTAAATGAGCAGCACCCACATGACCGTGAACATGCCCATGTGGAGCGAGCCCATAATATCGGGCAGGGCGATGAGCAGGGCCGAGCTCTGCATCACTGCCATGAGTACACCTATCGTCGTGACCGACAGCACGGTCCACTCGTATCCTTTTGTCTTATCATTCATCGTTGTCACCTTCATCGAAAAAAAAAGATTTTAATCTGAACCATTACTTATGAGCCTCAGCGATCTTCTGGAGGATCCTTTCTATGGTCTCGAAGGAATTACGAAGATCTTGGATATCTGTATCATCCAGGCGCTCAAGCTCTTTGACCAATCCCTTTTTCATCCGCTCTCCGATTTCCCTGAGGTACACTATACCAGCATCAGTGAGTTCGAGATTTGTGACCCTACGGTCTCTGATGTCCGGGGATCGCCTCACAAGACCATCGGTCTCTAGGTGATCCGTCAGCGAGGTAAGGTTCTGTCGCGAATAGGAATTCAATTGGGCGATTACGGACAATGGGAGCGAACCCTCCATCGCGAGGGTGATAAGGATGCCTATCTTCGGATAGGCCAGATTTGTACCGTCGAGCATCTCATTCTTTCTTATTACTCTTCTGTGAAGAAGCGGAACAGTCTTTAGCATTGCCGAGGCAAGGTTGCCTATCTGTTCGTCCCTTCCGTTTTGTTCCATATGGATTCCATTGCAGTCTATATATTACGGTAAATAGATTGTATGATTACCGTACTATCCTGGGAAAAGACAAATGCCTATATAATTCTAACCCGGCCAATTTCTGCAATGAAAAAGTAATCATTTGTTCTGATTGCACGTTTTTCTAATTGGCAGCTCTTTCCCCGTCCTTTGGAATGGACATACTGTCTAGAAACCCCTAGTCATGAAGATTTTGCCAAAGAGGAAAGGAAGCGCTCCGCCTCCGCCAGGGCAGGATATCGACCGGTTGCAGTGATAGAGATCAGGCCGACATCTCCCTCCTGTTGAAAATCAGGTAGCAAATTACCAGAGCTATGACTGCATAAGCTATCATGACAATGATAGACAGGCCCACGTCTGGAACATAAGTGTTGTTCATCAGTGCTCCGCGAACGCCCCCACCCGACTTGATGATGTCCACGGGATACGGCGATGTGGTGATGTCGCTTATCGTTCCACCGGCAAAACTGAGCATGAACCATGGTTTTACTCCACCAGCACTCAGCACCGAGTCTACGATGCTAAAGATGAACAGGAATAGGGCAAAGGTCAGGATCAGTGAACCGGTCGAACCCTTCATCGTCGCGCTTATTAGATAGCCAACAGCTAGAGCTGCGACGGAATACAACAAAGCAAGCAAAAGAGACTCAACTCCAAGAGTGGAGAATCCTCCGGTTATGCCAACGTCCAATAACAGAGCAATTCCGTAGTATAGCAGCACGACCAAGAACATCGCTGACACGGAAGCGATGAACTTTCCTGCCAACAAAGCCGACCTTTTGACCGGCTTAGGAAACAGCAAATATCCAGTGCGCCCTTGGAACTCAGACACAATGGCATCTCCGGCGAATAGCGTAGCACCAATCACGATCAACAGGCTCGTAAATGACGCATAACGCTGCATGAAATCGTCGGCGTTTGATGGATAACTATTGCCCAGCAACGGAGGCAAGGCGGTGATCAATAAAAGAACCAGGGCCTCAATCGCCACAATGCCCAGGAGTCGTCGACTTCTCAGATACTTCAGGACATCATATTTGAAGACAACACCGATCTGGTTGAGATCGGAAGGAAGGACTGGCTTGGTTCTTTTTTCATTAACGTTGATGGTTTCTGTCATTTGATCACCTCGATTCCTGGATGAGCGACATGTATAGATTCTCCAGAGCCACGCCAGACTCTTTGAACGAGACTATCTTTAGATTAAGCGAGATCAATTGTAACAGAAGATCTATCTGCGCATCCTCCCCTCCGTGAATCGAAAGGACAAAGACATTCGGTCCAGCAGCCTCTAGCTCTGAGACCCCGTTTAAACCTGCTACTTGTTTCAAGATTTCGGCGTTGACATTTTGCTTGATCTTGATCTCCAATCTTCTGAAATCATTGGACTTAATCAAGTCGGACACATTTCCCATCTGTAGCAACTTACCATGATTGATTAGAGCGACTTCGTCGCATACATCCTGAACCTCACTTAGCATGTGGGACGACATGAAGACGGTGTAGCCTTGCTTTTTCAGATCCATCAATATTTCACGGACCTCGAATTGACCCCTGGGGTCTAGACCAGATGTCGGTTCATCCAGTATAACG
>CAVWKV010000094.1:0-3953 GCA_963755265.1 uncultured Methanomassiliicoccales archaeon
CAGGTTAATTGGTGGTTATTCAGCCATTTTACCTTTCTTCGGTTTTCTCCACCATTTCCAGCGACCTACAGGTCATGTCTAGTTTCTCGACCCACAAAACTGGGGTCAATATATTGTTTGGAACTAGTCGATGTCCACGCTTGCTAGAAATTTGATTAAGAACATTATCAATAAACCACATGCCAGCCCTAATCAGATACTATTGTAGGAAACTCAATGAAAATTGCTCATAAATTTCGGGCGGTCATGCATGTTGTCGATATTAAGAATGTCTCATGAATATCCTGTTATTGGAACGCTGGCCTCCTAATTTAGTAGCCGACCTCATTTTCAGTGGAGTGAAAAACCGATGGCTGAGAAGAACAAGAAACAGGCAGAGATTGCATTTCTAAATTTTTGCTAATGGCTCGCAGTGGATTCCAGTGAAAAATAAATTTTGCATCAAATTCTATCAAGAAAGATGGTCAAAAAAAATATTTCGGCAAACCTTATGAGGTCTTATACTTAATTTTTAGTTTCAAAAATATAAAAGCTATATTTCGGTTCAACGAATTTCTATTAACGGAAATTTACAAGAACTTCATTGGCGGGAAATGATGTCCAATAGAAAGCTCTTAAATACGAATGATGAAGGTCTTAAGTTGCCTTGAATGTCACCAGTCCCGTGCTGATTTTGGCCGTCGATGACGATCCGGACCTCTGCCTTCTGACAAAGGAATTCTTGGAGGCATCTAGCTATATAAATGTGGACACCGCCGGATCAGTATCCGAGGCTCGGGATGCAATTGCTCATAAACATTACGATGTGATCGTGTCCGACTATCAGATGCCAAAAGAGGATGGAATTCAATTCCTCAAGTCATTGCGTGCATCCGGCGACAAGACACCGTTCATTCTCTTCACCGGAAAGGGCAGGGAAGAGGTGGTCATCGAAGCCTTTGAAAATGGCGCCGATGCCTATTTGCAGAAAGGCGGGGAACCGAGATCTCTCTTCGTGGAACTGGAACATCGTATTGGGACGATAGTTCGAAAGCACCAAGCTGAAGCTGCCCTTCTTGATAGCGAGTCGGAGTTACGCACCCTGTTTGAGAACAACCCGGACCCTATCGTCCTTGTCAGCCTCGAAGGCAAAATCCTGAATGCTAACCATGCGGGGGCCCGCATGGCGTTAATGTCCAAGGAGGAGATAATCGGGGGTACAATTTCTGATATGGGTGTCTTCAGCGAGAATGATCTGGCCCGTTTCCGACAGATTATGGAAGCAATGATGAGGGGAGAAACCACCTCGCCCGTCGTATCTCAGGTCCATCGCAAAGACGGCACCATGAGGTGGGTGGAGATACGTGCATGCATCCGTTGTTATGAAATCGGGACGATTTCATGCTGTCCAAATTATCGCTCGAGATGTCACCCAACGAAAGAATGCTGAGGAAGCACTGAAAAAGGACGAGGCCCGCAACAGGGCCCTTTTCGAATTAACCCAGATGTCTGGAGTAACCCCAAAGGATATTGCCCAGAAGGCGATGGATTCTAGTATCGAACTTACGCAAAGCCAGATTGGGTACATCGCCTTTCTGAACGAGGACGAATCCGTCATGATGATGCAGCACTACTCCAAGCAGGCCATGGAGATGAGCAGTGTAGAGGGTAAGCCAATGACCTTCAATGTTGGGTCCACTGGTCTATTGGCCGAGGCCGTACGTCAACGTAAACCAGTGATTACTAATGACTATGGCGCCCCAAATCCCATGAAGAAAGGACTGCCACACGGACATGTCAAGATTAAGAACCACATGAGCGTCCCAGTTTTCGACCGGGGACGTATTGTTGCGGTGGTCGGTGTCGGGAACAGGGATAGCGACTATTCGGAACAGGATGCTGCAGATGTTTCGCTTCTCATGGACGGAATGTGGCGCATCATTAGCAAGATCGAGGCAGAGGAGACATTACGGGAAAGCGAGAAGAAATTCCGCATGATCGCTGAGAACACCGCTGACATAATTTGGACCATGGATTTCAACCTGAACTTCACATACATAAGCCCGTCCGTTACACAGGTGAGGGGTTACACCGTGGAAGAGGCGATGAAGCAGTCGATTGACCAAGTCCTCACTCCGCCTTCGTTGGAAACGGTTCTCAAACTTCTAGAAGAAGAGAAAGTACAAGAGAATATGGACCGAAATATCGTCCGAAAAGTTGAGCTGGATGAGCATTGCAAGGACGGAACGATCATCAGGACCGATAATACTATGTCGCTCCTCCGGGATGAAATGTCGAGACCCATAGGCATCGTGGGAGTGACCCGAGACATCACGAGGAGAAAGCATGTCGAGGAAGCATTGAGGGAGGCGAACAGCCAACTGAGCGTTGCGATGGATCTGGCGCAACTCGTTTATTGGGAATACGACGAAAACTCAGATATGTACACATTTAACGACCGGTTCTACGATCTGTGTGGCACCAATGTCGAACGAGAGGGAGGCCTATTATCGTGACTTTATTCATCCAGATGATATCGGTTTCGTAAAGGAGATGGCGGCGAAAGCACCGAACTACCTCAGTGACAATCTGCATTTTTCACACCGCATCATTAGAAGGGACGACGAGGTGCGGTTCGTTGAGGTCTATCCGTGTAATATGAAAGATGACAAAGGGAACGTCGTAAAAGTTTTCGGGGTGAACCAAGACATCACCGCGAACAAGCGCAAGGAGGAGGCGCTGAGAGCAAGCGAAACTGAACTTAAACGTGCCGAGGAAGTCGCTGGATTCGGCCATTGGCAGCTAGATCTGAACAGCAAGACAATCTCTGGATCAAACGGATTAATGATACTATGCGGATTGGACAAAACGTCAATTACTTATGATGAATGGAAAAAGATCCCCTTACCAGAACATCGTTGCTTGCTCGACAAAGCCTTGAGAGACCTGATCGAAGACGGCAAACCCTACGATGTTGAGTTCAAGATCCGCCGACCTAGGGATGGAAAGATCGTAGATGTGCACTCCGTAGCAGAATATGACTGTGATAAGAATATGGTGTTCGGTGTCTTGCAGGACATCACTAAACGAAAGAAGGTAGAAGTGGCGTTACAAGAAAGCGAGGGGCGCTATCGCTCATTGTACATGGACAGTAGAGACGCTATCATGATATTATCGCTGGAAAGCGGGTTCATGGCGGGTAACCCAGCCACTTGTAGGTTGTTTGCCTGCAAAGATGATCGGGACTTCATAAGTCATACACCAGAACAACTTTCACCAGAGCACCAGCCGGATGGTTCTTTATCGCAAGTAAAGGCTCGAGAGCATATGCGTCTCGCATTGGAAAAAGGGACACAATACTTTGAATGGACTCATAGAAGGGCAGACGGGACCGATTTCTCGGCCACAGTGCTACTTTCACGATTGGAGAATGGCAATGAGCCACTCCTTCAGGCGACCGTCCGAGACATTACGGATAGCAAGAGAGCGGAGGAGGCGTTGAAAGAGAGTGAAGTCCTGAATCGTGCTATCTTGGATAATGCTGGCGTAGGCTTGACTTACTTTGATCTCGAGGGGCGTTTGATTCGCGTTAACTCCATTGCAGCGGGACGTTTATGTGGAAGACCGGAAGATTTTATCGGCCGGGATATCAGAGAAATATACGGACCGAAAAAGAGGATCTGTTTATCTGGAATTGATGAAAAAGACCTTGTTCTCCCGGAAGCCAATCGAACATGAGGAATTATTCAGCTCAGAACAGAGGTCGATGTGGTTGCTCTCAATGACATCATATGTACCGTCTAATATGAATGATCATAGCGGTTTCCTGACACTTACCCATGATATCACCGACAGGAAGAAGATGGAGGAGGCGTGGCATACAGCCAACCGAAAGCTCAATCTCCTCTCCAGCATAACCCGGCACGATATCAGCAATCAGACCTATTCTCTCGATGGCCATCTGTCCCTTCTGG
>CAVWKV010000095.1:0-16815 GCA_963755265.1 uncultured Methanomassiliicoccales archaeon
GTGCAAAACTAATTCTGTAAACCAACCGTTTTCCGAGCCAGCAACAATAAATTGAACATTGCGACCTTTGCCTGGACCTCATTTTTCCGACCAGTTTTCAAACGACATTTTATTCGGTATCCGAACAGCCTGCCGATCATGCTGAACGCCGTTTCAGCATGGTTGCGCTTGCCGTACAGGGCTGCGGCCCTGTTCGGCCAGTGCTGCCAGAATGAGACCATTTTCTGGTACCACGTCTCAGGTTTCGGGAAATGTCTGGCATTCTTCTTGATGCCGTGTAGCGGCACCGCTCCATGCTGCCTGGCCGCCGCCAGGCAGTCGTTGCCGAAGTAAGCGGAGTCCGCCAGACTCCGCTTCGGCGAGACGTTGCTAGGAAGATTATCCCATACTTCTGGAAACATCTGGCTGTCATGGACGTTCGATTCGGTCAGGCAATAACTGAGCACGAAGAACTGGTCCACTTCGATCGCCGCATGGATCTTGATCCAGTCCTGGGTCGCCTTGAGACCGTGATCGGTCTCCCTCCAGGAGCGCTTCCGGCCGGAGAAGCCGGAAGCGTCCGTGGCGATGACCGGAGCTCGCTTCCGAAGCGAGCTCATGACGAAGTCGTGGAACCGTTTCCAGAGCGCCAGCCAACGCTGGCTGGCATTCTTGCGAATCATGGTTGTATGATCTGGAACCCTTTCCAGGTGGAAATATTCTGAAAGAAGTGTCAGGAGACCTTCGGTCTCCCGGAACGTCGCATCGAAGAGCTGGCGAACTAGGAAGGCCGCGAGGAGCGTCCGCTCCTCGGTCGGCGGCCTTCCTGTTTGCTGGTGGCGTTGCCAGAACGGAAATTCGTCCGCATAGAACCTGATCGCTTCTAGCGCCAGTCTGACCTTGTTGACCATGACCTCATCGTACATTCGTTGCTCGTTTAGCAACGAATCGAGGTCGATGAGGTAGATATCGACCTTAGTCTGCCCCGTAAACTTGAATACCTGGGCCGGTATTATGATATTCGTGGCCACCAACCATACCACCTTTCTGGACAACTGGCGATATAGGTTGGACCACACTTTAATGTTTTGTTAACTATACTGGTAACAATATAATTTATTGTCAGTCAGACCTGGATTTAACGAGATTGAGTTTTGCACCAAAGCCAGAAGTAAATTTGGCTACGAAGATGGCCCAAGGATATCCCATGACTAGAATGATCGTGAAAAGTCTAAGTCTCATTGGGATCGACCTCCGAATGGCATTGTAAACTCAGTGAATAAGTGATAATTATAAAACACCTTATGTAAACGCAGACTACTTCTGTATCACCTAGGCGGAGAAAGTATCGTTCTTAGCGGGAGGAGAGAGTGTCCCTAAGACGACCATTTCTAATCCATATTCCAAGAGGGAGGGTAAAACGTTCTGGATTTCGTATATCCTAGGGACGTACGAATACGACGGATCTTATCAGCCAATGTCAAACGAATCAGATTGAATTATTTTATTTGAGAAAGTTCTGACATTCAAAACACCTTGAGATCATTTCGACCCGATCACTTGGATATTATCGAAGTGTTTCCCCGAGTTCTTCCTTCCTTCAGCTGTTCGTATTCATCCTTAGTAATCTCACCTCGATAGTACTGTTCTTCGAGAAGATCAGATGGACTCATGTTGTTACGATTCCATTTTCCGAGGAATTGTCGTCTCATTTTTTGGAGTTGATTCTTGCCATAGATGGTTCCGATGAGAAGCCAGATAATCAGTGTAACGGAGGCTATTGCGATTAGGAGGCAAGCGAACCAGACAAAAGAGAACCCGGTATTGGATACGAATATAAATGTAGTCATCATCAGTGCGATTGATACTAAGGACACAAAAAGTATGGTTGTTACAGCGGCCTCGAATAGGTCCCGAAAGAAACCTCCCATATAGTGTCGATATTTGTTTTTCTTTATTATAAACAAGCGTATGCATAATTGTGATCTTTCCAATAAAGGATATGTTTTCCCGCCACAATAACCTAGACTGCCGATCTAGAGACGTTTATGGAGAAGACAATTTTGATTCCATATCCGTTAAGAAGGGAAATCATCCGGGAATTTGTATATCCTAGGATGTATGAATACGGCGACCTCCTGGATTAGCCGGTGTGCTTCCCTACAAACTTCAATATCGCTTCATTGACCGCTTTCGGGTTCTCAATTTGCGACATGTGCGCAGCGTTCGGAATAGTAACCATCTCATTGTTTGGCATATTCTTATGAAGCTCGCCGACGATGGAATGGAGCACCTTGATGGATCGTTCTCCGGTGAGCAATAGAGTGGGCTGAGTAACCGCCTAGCTTCATACTTTGTGAATAGGGGAGACTTTGTCCTCAGCTCTCCGACCGTCCCTACGTTAGCTCGCATCATTTCGAGGGTTGCCGTCGAGTATTGTTTCATAGTGTTTGGTTGGTCCTGCAGTCCGTCAAGGAACATTTGCAATACCTTCTCCATGTTCTTCTGGTCGAGTTCCTTATACATAGCCAGAGTATTCTTCATGGCCTTGCGCCCGGACATCGCCACCGAAGGCTTTCGAAGGAGAAACGACAAGTTCTGGATTTTACTATCTGGATCCTTGAGCAGCATCGTAAGAAGCCACGGCTCTATGAGAACGAGGCTACGCACTAGATCCGGTCTTTTCAATGCGCAATGAGCTGCCACAGCACCGCCGTATGAATGAGCGACCAAATGCACGGGACTGCCGCCAATCTGTGCGATCAACCCTTCCAAGTCCTTCTCATTATTCTCGATCGTGCTGTCCGCATAGTCCTTATTCTGGTTGGGGAATGCGCATCGTCGGCTATAAGTGATAGTCCGAAAATTCTTTGATAGAACCTCGACCTGTTCATCCCATGCCCGATAATCAGTAGGTATTCCGTGAATCAGGATCAACGTGGGTCCGGTTCCCTTTTCCTGGTAATTTAGCTTTACGCCATCCACATCAATCATTTTCATTTGTAACCCGCAGTTGATTTGGGCCGTCCCCATAAGTTACTTTCGGTTGGATGAGTCTTATCCCATGTTGATGATGGAATAAGGTAAAATTCCAATGAATAATGGGGTTTTATACTTAGTTGAAAAATCGATTTATGCCATCTAGACTTAGAATTAAAAAAAGGGCAACATAAATATAACCGCTTCCAATTGTTTCTGCATTACAGAATAAAGGTGGGGAAATTGGTAACTTGTCCATATTGTGGAAGCGAAGTGGCCATCGATGTGATGGTTTGTCCTTATTGCGGTGGGATGCTGGACGAATCCGCATTCAAGGACCAAAGGAAGGTCAAGAGAAAACATTCTCCGGCGTTTTGGATTGTAATTTATGTTCTAGTGATAATCACACTAACAACCATAACTGGGATATTGCTTAATTTAATGGTAACGGGGCTTTAATAATGAATTCCTTCATGATTCAGCCAGAAGAATAAGAATCGATGAGGAATCATCCCTCACTCTAACTTTCCTCGTCCTAGTGTTAACCGACGCATCATCAAAATGCCTCGGCAAAACTATTGAACATGCCAGTACTATTCCCATTGTAAACAACGATAGTATAATAGCCGGACGGAACGACTGCATTTTCAGTCACATTCGTGATATCAAGCTTTGTCATACCTATATCATAGGCATAAGGGCCGCCTTCGGCCATGGACATTATGTTTGCTTCATTGAAACAATATAAGTTAGAACCTTGTCCAGTCAGATTACAGGTCAAATTAGCTCCATTTGGGAAATAGCATAAATCACTGAAGCTTGAATTTGCAGCAATCATACAAGTGATACTCCTACCCGATTGAGTGGGTGGTTGATTCTGCAATTCCAAAGACGACGTGTTATTGTCAATCACATATTGATTGTTGGTTTGATTCAACACCAGATCGAGATGAAAGTTTGGACCGTTTACAGCACAACCATAGACCACCAGCGGATCGGATCCCTGATAATATACCACTGCCCATCCATCATGGTCTTGGAAGACCTGGAATACTTCCTTAATACCAAACGGAGTGCCGATCTTGCCCACGCCTACGTCCCAACCCTGAGCGGTCATCAGGTCCAGCTTGTCGTTATTGTTCATCATGTGGTTAAGTTGAGGGATTGTGGAGTACAGACCACTGTATCCACCTACAAGATTTCTAGTTATGTTCCCGACCAGTGTCAGATTGTAATACCCAGAAATACTAGTGTTGTTGTAAGTTCCGGTCGCATCATAAATGAAATAGTCTCCGCCCTTCAATCCATAGGGCAAATTGTTTGAACTTTTTGAGGGTGAATATATCAGAACTGCGACGGCAATTATAACGATCACTACCACAATCGCAGCCAGAACGATTATCATATTCGTCTTCTTTGCTCGCCGTTTTGTTGCTGGGCCGCTCGGTGAAGCGGCAGGCACGTCCGAACCTTCCATTAACAACCCCGAGAATAGATTCGTTGTTGAGGCTTAATGTTATTCATCGTTCACCTTACATTAGAAAAGGTAGATTAGAAATTGCCTTTTCGGATCCTATTCATAATTTAGGAAAGTCCAATGAAAATGTCTAGAGAAAAACACAGGACCGGACCAAATAACGGGATCCTCACAGTGTTACTTCGTTGCAAATTATCAAGCTTATTGACCGCAAATAACGTGGGAGTGACCGAAAGCCCAACTGCCCAACTATGGAACTATAGAGAAGTAGATATGAGACGAGGTGACATTAACGACAAGAGGTTCGGAATGACCGGTGATGAGAAAGGAGAAAGAGACAAGAAGCCGATAGTTTTTATCGTTATGCCCGTTGCTGAAGAGACGATCTCGCATACGGAGCCGATGACCGAAGAAGGCGTCCGAAAATCGCTAGAGGGTTACGAGAATTATGAAAAGATAGGAATGGTCGATGAATTGCTGCCTGACCTGGGAGAGCGGGGATTCGGATCCTTCAAATATCACCCAACGAACGGTAGGATGGAACAGGAACAGGCCATCATCGACGTCAAGCTCGGAGACAGCGGAAGCGAAGGTACGATGAATAAACTGTTACACTGGATTCAATGTCATGGTACTGGAAATCTTGAAAAACACCTGGCGACGATAAGCATTGATCCGGCAGCCGATCTCCTTGTGGTAAAGGTCGGTGATAAAGTAACATTATGCTTGCCGCTGATTTTGGTTAAAGCCATGCTCAATGAACATGAACAGCTTGAGAAAATACGCTTAGCCAAGGCCATTGGGCAAGACCATTTCCACTGATAAGTGGCATACGAACTTCTCTTCCCTTTTCATTACATGCATAGATGGATCAAAGGCGTTCATGTACCCGTGACAGCATCGATGAACCAGAAAAAGATACCCAATTATCGTCTCAACCAGCATTGAAACACCTCGTTCCAGCGCTGCTCTTTTCTCATCGCTGTTCACGTGCAGATATCGCCGTCGTCATCAGATTACTATGCCCGAGTGTATTCGACGAATGGAATGGGTCTAGCTGCTCGGTCTCGCGCTTTGGTTAATGAGGCGTCCATCACCGCAGCCTCCGACCGCAATGATGGCAAAAGATATCCTGATGTACCACCGATTTACCGCACCTAGGACAACTGGCGGGATAGTACTGGTTTTCTTGAGAATCCTTGGAGCGTGGATATCGTATGCTCCTTCCATTTTTCGCTTGCATTTCGATCATTCCCATAATAACTAGATGTTTCGAGATGATAAAATGGTCACTCGATGCTGCCCACTAAGTCTGGAAAGATGCTTTCTTGATGACATTACCAATCTGAAAAATACCATATCTCCCGCCTTTCTTGACTTATTTTCATGAAGCAGTTGCCGCGGTCATCAAGTTCGAATGTCCCAGAATATTCGACAGTTACTTCACCAGCTCCACGATTCCCACCGCATATCGTCCAGTCATGTCTTTTTCGATCTCCACATCTGTCGTGTTAACATCATAAAGCAACATCGACCCATCCGGGAGATCTACCACGAGAAGGTTTCCAAGTCTATCCATTACTTCATCGATGTTGTCATAGATCCCCTCGGCCTGCTCGATTAGTTTGTCGTTCCTGCTGCTATATTTTTGGTTCCTGCTGACTTTGTACGCCATCTTACCAGCCTTGTGATATGCAGTAGAGTTTTGCGGGCATTGTAAAAATAACTATGCAAAAAATGGACAGACAAAGAATGGGTCTAACTATGGGATGTTTTCTCCGTCTTCTCAATGTTTCATTGTTTTTATTATGCCCGTTTTGAACAGAGGCAAGAAATATGGATAAACACGCCCGGCCAGTTTGTGCGCTAAAAGGGCCCGGTGAAATGATTTGAATAGATTCTGGCCGAGCGTGCAATTAAAGAATAACTCGGTCCAAATAGTTGAAACTTGAGTAGGTAGTTACCATACTCTCATTGTTCTATATTCTAAAGCTTCAAGTTCATTCAGATGGATAACAATGATTTGGTAACACGCTGGCCAAGGGTATTGTGCTGAGTGGAGATCAGCCAATTTAAGAACCCTCATTGCGGCCGGTCGTGCAATTAGCTATTGTTGAAATTGTCTTATTTAATCTTTGACATCCCATCATCCGGGCGCCACTAGTAAGCTTGAGAATACAAAGTCCTGTAGGGGGCTGGTCTTTCCTCTTCTGTTCCCTCATTTGTTATAAAGAATCTTAATGTGAATTATTTCATTCTAAAATTTATTCGAGGTAATATTTAATAGTTGGAAACAGAATATTTTTTTGTTTCTTACCGATGGTAAGAAATCGGGGGAGTTAGAATATCGAATAATGTAGATGATAACAAACAACCGCCGGGGACCAACGATGCTGATTCACTGAAAAGGGCTGAAGAACCACCGCTTCATCATAGCGATGGGAATCATCGTGGTTTTCGCAATCGTATTGGGAATGAGTATGAACGGCTCTTTGAACGCCACCCCCGCCGTAATAATATCGGCTTTTGGGGGTTGGATCATGGCCGTGATCACCTTCTACTTTGCTGGGCAACAGGCGGCGGGAACGCAAAAGCAAGTGGACAACTCGAACAAACAGGCTCTAAATGCAACGTCCATTGCAGCGAGCGCCACCGAATCTGCGAGCAGCTATCCTCAAGCGCAAAAGCTCTCAAGGACAAGCATGTCAATGCTTTTCAAGAGTTCATGACTTTACTGGAACAGGTGTCGCCAGAACCCGCAGCGGCTCCGGTTGCAGCAGCGCCAGGGGGAACGGCAAGATTCGCTGGTGCAGTGCCAGAAGCGAAAATGACCGATTTCTCCGAATTAAAGGGCCGACTTCAAGCAATCAATAAGCAATTGGAGGAATCGTCGAAGGAATTCGACAAGAATTACGCAGAAATTCAAGAACGCCTCTCGAAATATCGAACCCAGATTTAAGTCATGGCGGATACCAAACGCATTCCTTTCTTTCTCTTTCTACAATTTATTCTAGATGACTATTGGATTATCGCAGTCTATCGCTTATTGGGAAATTGAATGGTAGACCAAAAGGTTGGACCCGCTTCGATATTGGGGCGAGATGTTAAAAGAATTAAGTCCCTAACAGGCGGCTTTAGCATCCTCTGAGTTTCAGGTGTACCTTCGTTTGGACGGTTTAGGCGCGGTAGGATCTATTTTCTTCACCATCCCCAGCTCCCCATACGTCACATACGTTTTCTCAACCCAAAGCCTCGGCGTCAATTCCTTTTTACCTATTATCTGATATTCTATACTCTGTTCGAGCCTCCCACCATAAGATAATCTATCGTGGTCAGGGAAAATCAGGAATCCATTATTCTTCAGCCGTAAAATTTAATAGCCTTCCAATATGCTTATGCAATCTAAGTATCGATGATGGCAAACTCAAAACGATTATTCTGGATAGTAATCGCTGGGATCATTCTATATGTTATATTGGATGCCGTCGCTCAACTACTTCCACCCTATTATAGCCCAATAAGTCAGGCAGAGAGCGATCTGGCTATCGGTCAATATGGCTACATTATGACCATTAACTTCCTAAACCGAGGTATTTTTTCCCTACTGTTTCTTTACGTATTTTTAAAAACGATTCGACCTTCTGAGATAGAGAACAAACAGTACCGCAGGGGGATCTTCTTGATGTCGGTATGGGGGATTGGGGCATTAATTCTAGCGGTTTTCCCAACCGATGTCCCATCCACACCTGTTTCGTGGCACGGAGCCATCCATTTACTAGTGGCAATCTTGGCGTTTCTAGGGGGTGCTTTTGGCGAACTCTATCTCTCTTTGTACTTAGCAAAAAATAAGGAATGGTTTTCCATCAAACGATATGCTCTCTCGATCTCATATATGGCGGTGATCTTTTGCCTTATGGATATAGGATTACCGTTTGTGTTGCCCAAACTATCCACGAACATCGGTGGATTGATTGAGCGCATTTTCATCGGTCTTGTGCTTCTGTGGATAGCAGTAATTTCAGTATGTCTACTAAGGCAACAATCCATATCTGAAACACAAAGGGCGCTTTGACTGCTCTCATCGTATAAACTGAACAAGGTGCAATGTGCCGAGTAATTATCGAATATCAATACCAACTTATTGACAACAAATTCTTTCCTGGTTTTATCCCCGTAATATTCTCCATCACCTCCATTTCCCCAAACATCACATATGGTTTCTCGACCGACAATTCAGGCGTTAAATCAATATTACCCATTATCTCGTACTCTTCGGTCGGCTCGAACATCACCAGCATTTTTTAACGACAATCCGCCTTCCGGAGAAAATAATATGGGCATATTAAATCAAGAAACGAAATATATATTAAATATATACAGACTGTGTTGCTAAACTAATTTTCCACCCGCAATCCTTTCCGAGCCAGCAGCAACAGATTGAACATTGAGATTTTCGCCTGTACCTCATTTTTTCGACCTATCTCGGTTCTGCATCTCAAACGGTATCCGAAGAGACGCTGGATCATGCTGAACGCTGTTTCAGCATGGTTGCGCTTGCCGTACAGGGCTGCGGCCCTGTTCGGCCAGTGCTGCCAGAACGAGACCATCTTTTGGTAAAATGTCTCTGGGTTAGGGAAGTGCCGGGCGTTCTTCTTGATCCCGTGCAAAGGTGTTGCCCCATGCTGCCTGGCCGCTGCCAGGCACGCTTCGCCGTGGTAGGCCGAGTCGGCGAGACTCCGCTTGATCCGAACTTCGGAGGGAAGCTCTTCCCACACTTTGGCAAACATCTTGCTGTCGTGGACGTTAGACTTGGTCAGGCAATAATTGAGTACAAAGAACTCGTCCACTTCGATCGCCGCATGGATCTTGACCCAATCCTGGTTGGCTTTGACTGCGTAGTCGGTCTCCCGCCACGACTGCTTCCGGCCACTGAAGCCGGAAGCGTCGGTGGCGACCACGACCGTACGTCCTGGCAGTCGCTCCAGGACGTAAGAGAAGAACCTCTTCCACAATGCCAGCCAGCGTCGGCTGGCATTCTTCTTGCACAGGACTGAGTGGTCTGGCACATACTCCAGATCGAAGTACCCCGCCAGCATGACCAACAGACCTTCCGTTTCACGGAAGGTGGCATCGAAGAGCTGACGGACCAGGAACGCGATCAGTAGATTGCGTTCATCCACCGGCGGCCGACCGGTGCTCTTCCGGTGTTGCCAATAAGGAAAATCATTCGAATGTAGTCTTACGGCTTCCAAGGACAGACGATACTTGTTCACCATCATAACATCGTACTTTCGCTGCTCGGAGAGCAGCGATTCGATGTCGATGGTGAAGGTATCGATCTTGGCTTGACCGGAAAAATTGAATATTCCGGCAGGTATTATGATGTTTGTGGCTTCCAACCATACCACCTTTCTTAGCAACTGGAGTTATAGGTTGGGCCACACTTTAATGTTCTTGAATCAATATTGGTAACAATATAAATTACTTACGGATGACGCTCACAAAATGCTAGTTCGAGTTTAGCAACAGAGCCTATTCATCTGATTGATGGCATCAATTTCTGCCTTAGGATCAGTCTTCCTCCAACTCCCTCCCCCATTAGAATTTGGATGGGTATAAGTCCCATCATTGTTTAGAAAGGTGGGAAGTACTTCAAAATTGATTCCATCAGAAAATGGAACGCCAATAATTTGCCCATCAGCTTTTAGAGAGGTATCACTATATGTCTGTTCAATAACCCTCTTAACCTCTTGCAACAAGGCAGATTGGCCATTGGAAGAATAGGCATTAAATTTCTTATACGTTTCATATGGCAATTGGACCAATATATCGATATCACTACTCAGAATCTCAGTTCCACGGCCAAAAGAACCGATGTAAAGGCTATGGTCCGTGTCCGAGATAGAATTATAGTAATCTTTGTTGATGCGTTTGGTTATATTGCAATACCTAACACTAATGGTGGAAAGAGTTTCCTCACTCATACGGATATTAGTGCAAAACGTGTTGAACCAATCACTCACCGACAATCCAATTCCCCCGAAATTACCTGTCCTCTAGCTTTACAACAGAATTTAAAGTATAAACCTATGCAGGGTTTTAAATTACTTTTTTTTCAAGTTAGAATATCTCATCTCAAAGAAGAGATCAAGCTTATCTTTTAAGGATGTAGAAATATAATGTCCTTAAGTAATGAAATAGTCCAATGGCACTTTGGAATCGGTCCTGATTAATCGACATTAGAATAATTGTTTTTATTCGATACCTCTTCTCCTAGAAAGCCTTGGATTATTGCTATTCCGTTCATTGGAGCCCATCCCATGCCCCACCCTAAGCACTTCATCAACCCCGACGTTTACTTCATGACCAATTCGCCCCTCACCGGCTTATCCAAAGAGCACTACACCACCTAGGACGAAGCCCGGAAGATCGTCGAGGAAGATCAATTAAACTGCCAACAAAACGGTATTGAATCGGATCTAACTGTGGCCGGGAATGTCGGGGATAGCCATTTTAAAATTGTTGGGGAACTGATCGAGGACTATAGGAAGTCGAAAAAGAGAGTAAAGAATCCGATGGTGGTGATGTTCGAGCAGACGAAAGAGTATATGATTATGGCTAAGAAGGAATTGACGCCGGGATTGTGGGTAGAGAAGCCGTATGTAATTTTTGGGGAGATGAGGGTGGTGGGGAAGATGGTGAGAATGGAGAAGTAAGGAAATCATGGATAAATAGTCAATCAAATCGTCTTACTGACCATTGGTTTTCTTCTCAATTGAACCTTTGCGCCCTTTGGTTATGTCGACGCCAAAATCAGTTAGCTTCACGAAGCAGTTAGTGCATTTCAGCACCGAACCCTCTACTATCGGTAGGCTTTCCACCAGATCCACGTCGGTATCCCATAATGCCAACCTGCATGAACCCGTTTCGTCCTTGACATTGATGTTTCTAACTCTGCCTTCGCTGCCATCCTTCTTTTTGAATTGGCGTGTAGGCGTAATCTTCGTTACTGTTACTTCGACAGTCACTTCCTGTCTGTCGCCGAGTTCGGCTATTCTCTTCTCTGCCATTGAGATTTACTCCCCTAGACAATTAGGCTCGACATCGAATCCAACCGCCTCCTACGTGGATTGATTCAATCGGTTTAATGCTTTCGAACGGTGAATGTTTAGCCTACCATTAGTCGAACCACCCCTATCGGGCACTAATTAGATCAGAACGGTTTCACTTTCATTCTCTCTTACTTCTAGCCAGTAATATATTATTCAATCATTACTTTCAGCCAGCCTCCGATTCAGTATTTAAGTGTCGGAGACATGCTCACATTCAAGAAGGAATGCGCAGACGGCGCATGGGGCTCGAAGCACTATAACCGATCTAGGGGAGGATGCGTCGGCCCATTCCCTCACTATGAGCAACCATCCCGAGGCGGGGATACGGCACCTTTCTCCCCGCCTTGACCTTCTATAAAAAAATGAATAGGCCCTGTGATTTTGTCTAATTCGCTTTTTTTCGTTGATTTGGGCGATAGCGATTTATCCCTGTGCCCCCAATTGCGTATTGGTGCGTCGCCGGATCTTCTCCAACTTCCCCACTATTGTTAGTTAAGTGATGATGGCGGCGCACCTTGTTCTCTCCTGTCGCTGTCCTCTATTGAATTCTAGATGACGAAATAACCCCTTATTTGCCTCTCAGCCAACAATCGTCGGGGACTTCCTTGTAACACATTGGTATATCTTCGACCTCAGATACTTTAGCATTTTCCTTTTGTGCCATCCTCTGGATCTGGTCAGTCTTAAGAATCCAATAATGGATGCGCCACATTTTCCCGTGTTCCAGGTGAATCTCTTCCTGCCGGGTGGTGAGGAAGCCTTCCTCTTCCAACATGTAAAAGACATCCCGATCGTCTTTGGAGAGGCAGTTGTCTATGGCCTGTTCGGAGAACCCGAAGAAGCCCATCAGATAATCCGCCAATTGGTCAGTGTCACTTTTCAGCATGCCCTTCTTACCTATGGTGTTTCTAAGGGCAAGACGGACCTCATCGATAGTAACTAGTTTCATGCTGTCGTCTGCCTGGATTTTAGAACATTATGTAATACTTTTTGCATATAGAATCGGTATGTGATGAAGCCTATGTAATTATCCAGTGAATTGATGTTCGTATCGAGAAAGCGAGGAAATGGCCGCAGAGCGTGTCCTACTTATGGCTTTATGCCTAGCTTTAGGGTGAGGACTAGCAATGTGCTATTAAGAAAGAAACAAACTTTGATGTACGCCATATTCAATGGCTATTTCTTATGAAGAGCTTGGTCATCTATGTATCAATATCGCATGGGAACACAGAGAAAGTGGCTAAAGCAATATCGGAGGTCCTAGGTGCTGATTTGAAGGAAGCAAAGGACGTCGATCTTTCCATTCTCCCCAGCTATGATCTGATCGGCTTCGGATCGGGAATCTACAATAGAAGGTTCCATGCGGGTCTTCGTAAATTGGTAAAGGAAATGCCCAGCTCCCAAACCAAAGCCTTTGTATTCTCCACCAGTGGTTTTGGAACGACCGACTTCAATGATAAGATGAAGCAGGAGTTGGAGGAAAAAGGATACAGGATGATCGGAGATTTTGCCTGTAAAGGCTGGGATACTTGGGGCCCATTTAAACTGGTGGGCGGGATAAACAAGGGCAGACCGGATGAGAAAGATCTGGATAAGGCGAGGGAATTTGCCAATGGACTCAAAGTCTGATTGACTCTAAAGGCGGCCGGAAACGCTTTTCATAGACATTTTCGTCAAGAAAGAGAGGGACTGGCCGCAGAGCATATCCATTCTTCTTTCTTGACCTAGATAACGGATCAAGAGAACAAATTGTTCTAACGTTGAGGGATTAACTCAATAACAATTCGACTTGCCTTTCTTTAAACGTATTTTCTCCGAGATCGTTCTCTCCCTAGCATGAGACATTTATTTGAGTGAAATAGATTCTTTTCCAAGCCCAAAGATATTATAAACACGTATGGATACCGCCCCCATCATGCCCAGTACTGAAAATACACCCTGTTCAAAGAAGTCGTTGAGTGGATTGTCGGCCACTACAATCGGCATTCTGGTAGGGACTGTCTTTATCATCATGATCACAGCGGATTCATTGCTCATTGTCTTTGGCCAATTGGAAATCGGTGCTTTTCTTGGAATCTTAATTTTGGTCTTTGGGGCTTATGGTGCGTGGTTGGTGTTTGAGAAGTATAGGCTTGAAGCGGCCACAAAGTAATCTAGATAACTTCAATCAATCTCATTTATTAAATCCTCATAAGTTGCTTTAGAAAAGTCGTGTCAGTCATTAATGGTTGTCCTTAGAAAGGGATTACAAATGAAAACAACAAATCATGCCCATGTCAAAGAGATGAATTTTGACCAATTATTTAAGCAAATTAACCCGGAAGAGATATCCGACAATGTATTCACGCTAGAAGGAAAAGATTTTTTTCTCATTACTGCAGGCAGGGAAGATCATTATAATTCCATGGTAGGCAGTGGGGGTGGCTTGGGACTTCTTTTCAAAAGACCCACCACTTGGTGTATTATTCTGGCAACCCGTTATACGCTTGAACTGATTCAAAAAGAGCAAACATATACCCTGTCTTACTTCCCGAACGAATATAAGAAACAGATGCTCTTTTTGGGAGGTAAATCAGGAAGGGATAGTGAGAAGATGAAGGAAGTTGAACTGACGAGCGTTCAAACTCCAACCGGAGATATGTCCTTCAAAGAAGCCAGACTAATTATTGAATGTAAATTAACGGCTCTTACTACCGCCAATCCCAATGATTTTTATGCACAAGAAGATAAAGACGCAATAAACGAAGCTTATAAAGAAGCGATGGCTCATCGCAAATTTGTATTTGGGGAAATCACCAAGGTCTGGGTAAAGAAATAACAATAAACCAGATTTTACGAAGAGGATGATTGATCATCTCTTCCTCTTATCCTGCTCTTGAATCCAAATCGCTCTTATTACCCGGCTTACGGCAATTTAGTCCGTTTTTCAACCCTAACTGAATTCCTTCTCATCAAATCCCGCAGTTCATTCATGTCTATCTTGGAAAAATGCACGTTATTGTTCAATCCGATCCTGGCGACCACTTCTTCCAGTTTAAGTCCATTTAACGAAAATACCTGTCTTGACCCGTCTATCGTCAAGAATACGTCATAATACGATGATGCATTGGAATACTGTTCCACAATGAGATTATTTTGTGCTTCCAGTCTATGGTACATAGTCGAGATCTTATCGGCCATCGAGTCGTAATAATGCTAACATCATAAGTATTCTTGGAAACCAAAGAGTACATGATTATGCCAAAGAAGGAATTGACGCCTGGATTGTGGGTAGAGAGGCCGTATGTAATTTTTGGGGAGATGGGGATGGTGGTACGATTAGTGAGGAAAAGATCCGATTGAGAAACCGTCTGTTAAATCATTAAATCGCCCTTTATTAAATTTTGAAAATAGTTTTATGATATCTTCTCCATACATTCTAATTCGATTAAATTCATCTAAAGTTAATGGTCTTGAATGGGCGATTTTTTTACGAATTGGGTCAAGTTCATGAAGTTTAGAAACAACTGATCCGAATTCCTGGTCGTTAATAATATCTTTCAATTTTTCTCTATTCCTACCTTTTTTCAATATCATTTCTAGATGGGTAAAATCACTATAATCTATCCATCTATCACTCGAAACAACGAAACCATTCTTTTTTTCCTCATCTTGTTTTGCCTTACATTCGGTTATGATATCTAGAGGAATAAGATTTGTCATATTCTTCTCATTTGGTTCAATAATTCTTTGTTGAATAATATTTCTAAGAATCTGTTCAAGATCATACAAGAATACATATGCTTCGTAATTAAAGGTCTCATCGGAGTCTGCTTTTTGAATAAATTCTAAGTCCTCTTCTATTTTTTCTTCGGAAGTCCCAGATACTTCTGACAACGTCTTGGCATCATTTTTATTATCCCAAACCAGTGTTGCATAATAATTGCCTAAGCCCAATGGGGATGATGGAACCAAATCGATAAGCTTCTATTTATCTAATCCTAAGGATGCAGACTTTACAATTTTGTCGAGGGTATCAACTATATCCGGATATTTATTCAAATCAATAATCGGCATTTTAATTGATTTTGTTAGTTTATCAGCCAAGGTAGCCGATGCTGTGAACGTACTTGAGAGATCTCCCATCAATCTAATTTGTGGAATAAGAGATTTATTGAAGTCTTCCATCATTTTCGTAATTGGACGGATTGCTTTGTCAACAAAGGGCTTTACTTTTTTTCCATATATGTCATCAGCCCTGATCTTAACAACATCTTCCGGATCTCCCCTCATTTTTTTGATATATTCATTTGCTCGTCCATATGGTAGGTTAGGGAACTGTTCTTGGAACCGCTCTAAAGATTTTAACCGACTCTCAATATCAGCGCTATTACCCAGCTCCTCAATCGCACTCATTTCTTCCAAGAGTTCTTTGTGAACTTCAATTATCGATTCCTTTGATACTATCTCTGGATCCCTCTTACTATCCTTTCCATCGATCCCCATAAATCAATCATAAGAATATTGGACTAAATATCTTATTGTCTAAGCCTATCGAATTAATACGGTGTGTCCTAGATAGAGACCGCATCCCGATTCAATATAGCGTTCCTAGCCACCACAAACGACTAGGATTAACGATAAATGACCTGTCGAGGGACGGGGTGGACTTTGGCAATCTGTGTATCGCATGATTTTATAATCTCTAGAAAGGGAATCTATATGAAACGCTCTTCCGGACGGGGTGGAGCAATGCAATCACGCCGTAAAAACGATCTTTTATGATCTTCCTAACCGGGGGGAGCTATCAGGAACGCTCTTCCGGACGGGGTGGAGGATACTTTCTCTACTCTCCCGTTTCAATTACTTTCAATCACTTTTAGAGAAAAAATAGTGATTGAAGTATGGGATTTACGGGGTTTCTATTGATAAAACCCCATTTAGAATTTTAATCACTCGATTACTTAGGTTCTTACCCCTATATCGAGGAAGAGGAGAAGGCGAGAGTTAGGTTATTAAAATATTATTTATATTCTATTAACTATATAATTTATACTTTAGAACCTCTCCCTCTCTTTTCTAGCCTTCCCTAGTCCCTAGGCTTAGAAACGAAAGTAATTGAGCGATTGCTCGGAAACATTGGAAAAGTACCAATCACACCCCCTTATTGATGGGGTTTCAATCGCTTTATTTTTGTCGAAAGTAATTAAAAGTGATTGAGAAAATAGACGAAATCTTAGAGGTTAGGATCTTCGAGGGCTAGGAAGAAAAGTAATTGAGCGATTACTG
>CAVWKV010000096.1:0-31083 GCA_963755265.1 uncultured Methanomassiliicoccales archaeon
GTAAGCTGAGCTGTCCTCAGTCTGGACTGTCTTTGCACAATTACAGCAGGGCTGAGGGCACCTCATATCTTTTTCGGATTGGTCAGTTGCATCGATGACTGGGTCATCGATGTTCTACGAAAAATGTCATAAATAACCGGTAAATGTGTCAAACTCAGGATCTGAGGTTCGTTTGCCACAGAAATTAAATCGGTGAGTGTGAATACATGTTCTCAACAAAAGCGTGGAAATATCTCCTCGAATAGCTCAACTATTTATTATCGACAGTGAAAATATATTGCCCAGATAATCGATAATGTTTATCAATGCATAGGTTTGAACTCAGCATCTGTTTCATTTATCGAACATCCGAGCCGACCATCATGTGGGTGAATCCGTGTGAACGGATCGAAAATTTCCCAGAAGATAAAGAGCCACATATAGAGAGGATAAGAATAGAAGCAAAGCGATAAGAGCTCTTTGGGAATAGTCGAACGAAGCCGTGAAGACGAAGATGCTATTATAGCCAATGTATTCGAGGAATGCATATCTTAATCCGAATCCTGCGGCGCTAGCTAGGAGGAATCTTACTGCATTCATTTTCAGCACGCCTGCAGCCAAGGAAGTCACTGTGTAGAAGAAGGGTATGAATGTGGATATAAAAATGGAGAATTTACCGTGCTCCACCAACCATCTCTCGGCCGATTCTAGAGTCTTCTCGGTTATGCCGAAGTAGAGCAATCCCTTCAACAATAATGGTCTGCCAGCAAATCTAGCGGGTAAGTACTCTATCGGAAGTATTGCGGCAACGAGGCAGACCAGAAACGTGGTATACGGATCGAATACTCCCAATGATGACAGGGAACCGTACGCTGGAAGAAGAAAGTAGTCTGGAATTGGTAAAAAAGCCACGCTTATAAACATACCAAGATAACCTGCCAACAAGAATGGTGATAACCCTTCCTTATTGATGTCATAGGACGATATGTTGGCGAAACTATAATATGCGTTCAACAAGGCGAGAGTTGTTAGTAATATTACAAGTATTGAAACAACCAAAAGATTGTGCCGATACTTGCATATTCGATGGTGGATGCCTTCTCCGAATCCTATGATGATCTTCATGGTTGACGTTTGCCATATTCTGTTGGAAGGACTATTACTTTCACTCATTTATTTCTCGGCATTCTATGGAAGCTAGAAGTATGTATATTGAGACGACCTGATGATGTCTTGATCGACCGAGGGAACGCCGGTGATATTGATTGAAGAATAATGGTCAATTGCATCTGACACTCCAATGCACTCGTCTTTTCCGAGTATCGATGCCCATCCGCATCCGTTGAACCAGAATCCTACAGCGGCGTTGGTGGCGTTCTGAATTCCATGAGGTCACTCCTTCAATATAGAAATTTAGCGAATGGGTCAGAATTTTTTTCTGAAATTGACATTAGGATCAGTGATGGGCGCCGCATCATTATTTTTTTGTGACCGTTTATACATATAGGGGACAAGCAAAAGAACGATAACGGCGATTAAAATAGCATCTATGGTCTTGTTCCTTTTTTCAGGGACGGCATCTATTGGTAACAAACAGCGGTTCTTTAAGCGTTCGCTCTGACCTTGTGTCTCGAACATATATCAAGCAAACTCCATAGTGTTTGGTTCACGAATCTTGTATTATGCAATGAAAAGCTTGATTTACGTTTGAGCGTTCAGATAGGTGAATGCCAGAGGACTCAATAGACCCCGGCGAGAACCGCTATCGCCGAATTGCGATCATAATCATCATGCTTGGCGTTACGATGAGCGCCGTGGACACTACCGCGGTCGTTCTCGGTCTACCAGTCATGATGCAGGACCTGCATTCCGACATGTTGAGCATGATATGGGTCTTACTAGCATACCTGCTGGTCATCACCATCCTAGGAACTCAGGTCGGAAAATTGGGGGACATGTTCGGCCGGGTCCGGATGTACAACCTGGGTTTTGCCGTATTCACGTTCGGCTCACTGCTATGTGGGATTTCCTCGGATGGTAATCAGCTTATTGCCTTCCGAGTCCTCCAAGGAGTTGGCGGAGCGTTGATATCCTCTAACAGCGGAGCGATCATCGCTGATACGTTCTCCAAGAAGGAAAGGGGAAAGGCCTTTGGCTTCACTGGGATGGGGTGGTCGATCGGTGCGATCCTGGGTATTCTGATCGGCGGTGCATTTGTCACATTCCTCAACTGGCGTTACATCTTCTTCATCAACCTGCCCATAGGCGTGGTGGCTACTATCGCTGGGTATTATTTGCTTAAAGAACGCTCTTCTTCCAAGAAAGAAACGCTGGATCTAGGCGGCATTTGCTTGCTCGGCGTGAGTCTATTCCTTTTCCTGTATGCAATAACGAGTATCACTGGGTCCGGTTGGTCGTCCGAGTATGGAATTGAGCTTGTCATAGGAGCGCTGGCGTTTATGGGATTCGTCCTTTGGGAACGGCGTTCTTCGGCCCCGTTCCTCGACCTCTCATTATTTCAGGACAGAATCTTCAGATCGTCGTCATTCGCCGCCTTCTTCCAGTCCCTTGCTAGTTACGCGGTAATCTTCCTGGTGATAATGTACTTGCAGGGCCCACGGGGAATGTCCCCCTGGGACGCTTCGTTACTGCTCATCCCAGGATACGTCCTTGGTGGTCTAGTAGCGCCATTTTCTGGGCGACTCTCAGACCGGTACGGGGCAAGGGTTATCGCTTCGATTGGTCTAGCTCTGCAAATCGCAGGAATATTGGTCTTCTCGACCTTGGGCCTGACCACGTCAGTATACTTTGTGGTCCTAGGGTCGGTGCTTAATGGAGCGGGATCGAGCTCGTTCTTCCCAGCTAACACAAGCGCGGTCATGGCAAATGCACCTCCGCAGGCTTTCGGAATCAGTGCGGGGCTGTTACGCACGATGTCCAATCTGGGAATGGTCTGCAGCTTTGCGGTGGCGTTGTTCTTTGCTTCGATCTCGGTGCCCCGTGACATAGCATTCCAGATATTCCTGGGAGTAGGAGGTCTGAATAACAGTTTGGCGAGTTCGTTCATTGATGGAATACACTCCGCCTTCATGGCTTCAATTGTACTGCTCATAGTGGCGTTCTTTTTGTCCATCCTCAGGGGAAAAGAGGCCCGAACAATAAAAAGAGAGTCGGATTGAAGACATCGACACGAAATAATGCTGAGTGATTAGGGAAGATAATTTCATTCCATTTATGATGCTTTCCCTCCCTGCATTAGGATTTTCAAATGCCAGCCGGGCGAAATTGAGGCCGCTCAGCGTCGATTATTATATTTATCGCACAAAATAATCTCTACGATTCAATTGAATTATTATTTACTTGGAACCATTCTGATTCAATGAATCGGCAATCGCCTCTATCTCCGGTGTATTTCCCCCGATTTCTGAAGACAAATAACTCCTCATCTCCTGGGGGTTGATGACGTCAAGGAAGAATCGAACATCCCCTAAAGTCAGCTCTTTCAACACCCAGAGAATGGCTGAGAAGATCATTACAAAAAGAAGGCTGATCAAGATAAGCGGAATCAGCCCATCTATTTTGACCATGATCGTGATTATGGATACGATAATGCCAGTTAGACAGGCGACAGCGATATGGATTGTGATGTGCGAATCAAAGGAAGAACTGGCCAAGCGTTTCAGAATAATTCTGTTGACTATGAACACGACGATGGCAGAGGCGAGGTTGGCGATTGCCGCTCCCGTTCCTGAGAGTCCGAACAGACTTATTCCGAGAAAACTTGCCGGTACCAGGATAAAGAGAAGGATAGTGCTGATAGAGAAACTCAACAGAGTCAAACCTGCAGACATTCCTGGACGGTTCATGGCATAAATTTGCGTCATGTATATCACATTTAGTATAGATGGGAGCAAAGCAAGGGCCAGGAACCGCATCGAATCGCCCGCCGGGATAAAATCACTTCCGAATAGAACACCAGCTATTTGTGAGGGAAACAGAAAGATTATGGCTGTCAATGGCACGATAATGATGGATATGTATCGTCCCGCCTGATTCATTTTCTTATTTATTGTGCCCAAATCGCCTTCTGCGTACAGCTTCGAGAACGATGGAAAGGTGAGCGACGATACCGCAGAGCCCATCAGGACGAATAGGTAAAGAAACGACTGAGCGGATGAATAGTACCCAACTTCATCACTTGTGTCAAAAACACCTATGATAATCTTGTCTAGGTTTCCCGATATGGCGGTTAAGACCACGATTATCGAGACTGGCAGAGCGAACGAATAATAGGATTTGAATAAGGTAGGTCGTCTCCACTTGATTCGATCGCGATGCATTAGAAACCAAGCGAAAAGAAGCATACCCATGCTCCCGATGACATATGCATAGGCGATCTCTATCGCTTGCATCTGACCTATTGCTATCAGGACAATCAGCGGCACTCTGATCAGCGTGTTTATAAGGTTTATTAGCTGGAATTTTGCCGTTTGCGTTGTGGCAAAATAAGTATCGGTTACAATATTAGCCACATCCACCAAGACATAATAGAGTATGAATAGAGCTATGAAGCTGAACAAGGTTCCAGTCAGAACCCCTCCCAAAAAATATACCCATACGAGAATGGAAACAGTAGTGGATAAAATCATTATGCCAGTAAGAACGAGTTGGATCACTGCGTATGTGCTTACGCAGTTGTCTAAGTTCTCTCCCTCGGATATCCGTTTCACATGAGCGCTGGTGAATCCAAGGTCGGAGATGGAATTCATGGTTGCCATCAATGCAAATGTCCAGGATACGACACCGTAAACATTGGCGCCGAAATATCTTGTCATGAAAAAGATGCCAATGAACGATATCCCCGAGCCGATCAGGTTGAGGACGTAATACAAGAATGCCTTTCGCCCAATCAAAGTGCTCACGCACCATAACCGGCAGTCAGCCTGGCTGAGGTATGTCTCATAAGTCCTCTTTCTTATCAAGATCCAAGATAACGGCAGTCGACTTCCGATGCAACAGCCACCTGGATGTCGAGACATTTAGCAGACTAGCCTCATGGAATCCTGGATTGAGAATTCCTATCATGGACGGTAGAAAGGTCTTTTTTGGTCCAATATGCATTTTGAAGGCCGCACTTTCCCTCTTTCCAACTTCTAAGGTCGCATTCCTTAACGTTTGGACTTCGATCCTAGAGTTATATTTGTATTTTTTCGTTAAAGTAAGAGACGATAGTGCTGCAACCGCGGTAATTACGATAACGTAACCAGCTCGCATTGATGATGATGCCATGACGTCCGGGCCTTTGGGCTAGTATCGCCCATATAACGGACTTGACCCTCAGGTATTTGAACTACAATAGCAGTTTTGTAATTGTTTTACAATAAGGGCTCTGACGCAAAACTTTCAGTTCCATTTGAAATGATGGTTATCCATCCATTTTCTGTCAATCTTCGTAAGGATGTTTTCTGGGTTTTAGCGTCAAGGTCAATAAAGTTAAACTGCAAATCGACCGACGATTGATGAGCCTCGATAATTGCTGTTAGAACGCCGTAGCCATTGGAGAATAAAATCGGTTTATTATTAGGCAGGCAGTACTTGAATCGTATACCCATCCATTTCAGGAGGCATCTCCCCAATCGTCCAGCCGGGCGAAGTTGTCTCACAATAGAAATAATCATTTTGACCATACTGCACATACGTTCCCTGGTAACCAGTCGCCATTATCCCTGCTGCCATATGTCCTACAGACACTCCTGTCTTCGTCAGCTCCAAAAGCACCATACCGACGTTTATTGCCGGGGACTCCATGAGCGAAACGTAAAGGGTTGAGTGATCCTTGCAATCCCCTACACCATCTACCAGAGTTTCGTCTGGATATCTGGGAAAGTTATCTGTAGGTGGGCTAGTGGTGTTCTCGTCAGTTCCATAGGGAACGTTCTGCACGAACGAAAGTACGAACTGGGCCGTGCTGAAACTATTATTCTTGGCATCGTTTTTCAGTTCTACGGCAATCTTGTCTATGATAGGATCGTCCTTGGTTACATATGACGCATAATCGGTGGTCTTGGCCGGGTCACAATAATAATTATATGTGGTGGCAGGAACAGTCACTTTTATCGTCCATTCTCTATTCGAATTGTATGGGTACAGCCATGAATAGGTTACATTGTAATTACCGGAATTAAGTTGGATGCTATGGCTGCTGCTATTAGAGTTTAAACCGGTATTGAAGTGAATCAAGCCCGGCGAAAAAGCCACCGATATGAGAATTGCAGCAATTATTACCGCCAAGACAAACGTGATTTTCATCCCATTGTTCGTTCTACGTTTGGGTATTGGTGGTTGTATTGGACCCCATTGCTGGTATTGACTTCCGACTCCCGTCGATTCCGCCGAGGTTAGTGGCTGTGATGGTATCGTCGATCGAGGTAGCGAATTTTCCTGCGATTGGTCTTTTTTCCCCTCTACAAGACGTGATCCACAATTGTAGCAGAACGTTTCTCCCTGACGGCTCTCTGCTCCGCATTTTGTGCAATAAACCAATCTTTCTTCCTCAAATCCCAGATGATAGATTGTTGTATATTCAATTTATGAATGATACATCGAATCAAGATGCGAAAGTTAATTTACCTGCCATCAAAAAGAAATCTAGTCCGACCTGGGTGTCGTTGCCAATCTGCGATGAACATGGACGGAGCCGAAAATAATGGTCGAGTATTAATATTCCTAGGTAAAACTACCCCGGGTTTGCATTGCTATCATTGACATAAAACCCTAAGATGACATACTGGTTCATATATGATCCGTTGGATACAAGGGCTTGGTCAGGTGTTCCTATTTCCAAATACAAGATCGAGAATGTGGTAGCTTCCGCCTCGCTCGGAACGGAGTTGGACCTGCAAGCGCTGGCGGTCTCATTGGACGGCGCGGACTATGAGCCGGAACAGTTCCCCGGCCTCATCTACCGCTTGAAAGAGCCGAAGACGGCGACACTGCTGTTCCGCAGCGGCAAGGTCGTGTGCACCGGCGCAAAGAGCCTGGACCAGGTAAAACTGGCCATCGACAAGGTGACGACCCAGATCCGCAAGGCGGGCATCAGCTTGGACAGCGAGCCGAAGATCGAGGTGCAGAACATCGTCGCCTCGTCGGACCTGGGGCAGAAGATCAACCTTAACGTGATCGCGATCACCCTGGGTCTGGAACGGGTAGAGTATGAGCCGGAACAGTTCCCCGGCCTGGTCTACCGTCTGGACGAGCCGAAGGTGGTGCTGCTGCTGTTCGGGTCCGGAAAGCTTGTCTGTGCTGGTGCAAGGATACCGCAGGAAATCGAGAAGGCGGTTGACAAAATCACCAAGGAGCTCGAAGCTGCTGGACTGCTTTCTTAGGAAGCGGAGACTTGATGTTCATTCCATATTACTTGCTTCTTTCATGAATTCCTTTGTGGATTTCTTCATTGAAATAACACCTCGCCATTGATGTCCCTAATAATTGGTTAAATTTCTCAATTTATATACATTTTACTAGACATTAGGCTATAAAATTTAATAATTGAGCACCATTTTATTTAAATTAATGACAAATGCTCAATAACCCGAAATATCTGCTGAATTCACTTTATCTGTTGGAAGATGTCAAGAATATTCATTATTCTTCGAGGCTTGAATCGACAAAGTATTTTTCTGACCTAATTTCATTATTAATCAATGGGAAGACGAAATGAGTAAGGATGTCCCTAATGCAGAATACTATGGCAAATTGAGGAATGAACCGACAATAAATGAGGACATTATTTGTCGTATCGATGCATTGAAATCGCTTCAAGGATCATTTGAATGTAAACGTTGTGGAGAATGCTGTAAACAAGAGTCGGTTGCATTTACTGAAAAAGATATTTTGAGGGCATCCCACAAAAAGAGACTTTCGCCAGGTAGATTCATCGAAAAATATGGCCTTAGTTTGATTAGTAATCCAGGTGAATTGGAATTTTATCGATTGACCATCGGCAAAATTGGAGTATGCCCCTTCTATTCTGATCATGAATGCACCATATACGATGCCAGACCGCTAGTATGTCGCAGTTTTCCCTTTTTAACACCAGAAAATGTTCAAAATGCATTTAAGATGAATAATAAGATCACCTTAGGCGGTAATTGTAAAGCTGCTATTGCCCAAGTTGAAGGAGTCCTTAATAATGTAACCAAAGAACTGGATGAGAAAACAAAGAGTTCCTGAAAACTTAATTTCATCAGCATTAATTTTTATCATGATGTTCAAAGACAATAATTAATTCAATTCGTTCTAGATGTCTAGAATACAGGAATTATCATACCACCTAAATAAGATAACGGGCTTGTTTTTATCTAAAATATTTACTTCATCATACCCATTCCATTATTTTCGCTAGGATTCATTATGTCGAACAAAGAAAGGCTGGTGGTTATCAGGAAATATAATTTACGTGTTCGTGGCATAAGATTCAGAATGACTTGATAATTACAAGAACCACATCCTTGCATTCGATTTGGAGGCAGCACTTTGAACATAACTGTTGATATATGCTCTGTGGGATACTAGGTTTGGTCGGGGGTGTGTACATTTCCCAATACAAGATCGAGAACGTGGTAGCTTCCGCATTCCTCGGAACGGAGTTGAATCTGCAAGATTTGGCGATCTCATTGGACGGTGCAGATTATGAGCCGGAGCGGTTCCCCGGACTCATTTACCGCATGAAGGATCCGAAGACAGCGGCACTGCTGTTCCACAGCGGCAAGGTTGTGTGCACTGGGGCCAAAAGTCTAGACCAGGCGAAGGTAGCCATAGGCAAAATGACGACTCAGCTGCGCAAGCTCGATATTAAGCTGGACAGTGAACCGGAGGTCACAGTGCAAAATATCGTTGCATCATCGGACCTTGGACAAAAGATCAACCTGAACATAATTGCAATTACACTGGGATTGGAAAGGGTCGAGTACGAGCCGGAGCAGTTTCCAGGCCTGGTCTACCGTTTGGATAAGCCGAAGGTAGTGCTTCTGCTGTTTGGATCTGGTAAGCTTGTTTGTACTGGTGCGAAGATCCCACAGGATGTCGAGAAGGCGGTCGACATGATCACAAAAGAACTGCAGGCGGCAGGGCTACTGTCATAACGATTCGGTTGCTATCTGCATCCATGACCCTGCGGGCAAGCGAAAGCCTATTTACAGCCATTTGGAAGTGTTGCCAACACTAGTAGAGTGGATGATCTTTGGGCTTGTTATCGCGGGGGCATTGTTGGACCCAAACTATTACCAAATTAACATTTGATTTTGACAAGTAATGGCTTTGTTGAGCGCATGGAGTTATCTATAAAACTTCTCGGATCGCTTTGAGTGATCGCTCAGTGTCTCTCATCCTTTTTCATTTTTCAGAAAGCTTATTGGTCAGCTCAACCAGTGCCACAAGAAGTTCCTTTATCTTCCCTTTGGTGTGTTCATCGATTAGGTTCCCATCTCCGTCGATTTTCTGTGCGGCCAATGTGACAATCACTTCTGGTCGGTTCACCGCATGCATGTCAAGAAAGACGAAGCTCTGCCTTAAATGGAGTTGTGCCCTTTCTCCACCAATTAAACCGGTGGAAGCGCTCATTATCCCAACAGGCTTTCCTTGCCATGAATTTTCTCCATTTGCCCTCGATACCCAATCAATCACGTTCTTCAATACGCCCGGTACTGAGAAATTATATTCAGGCGTGGCAAACAATATCGCATCTGTATTCCTTACTTTTTCTTTAAGCTCCTTGACGCGTTCAGGCGGACCATTAACCAGATCCTGGTTAAATGGGGGAATTCCTTCAATATCGAATATCTCAAGCTCGACATTCTCAGGAACAAGCCTTACAGCTTCCCGGAGTATCGACTTGTTGTACGATAATTTTCTGAGGCTTCCCGCAATTCCAAGGATCTTTACAACTTTCATAATCGCATCCGGACTTCTAAGAGAACAAATAGTAGGAATAAGTAACTTGTTAGAACCTGCAGGAGGGCAAAGAACTTGTGATAAGACCCTTACAGTCTCAGAATATCAAAATATCACTACTGATAAGCTTAAGTGAGAACTTAGAATCGTATCCCCAAGTTAGGACCTGTATCGCAAAACTAATGCAAAAAAGGTCTCCTCGTTCAAATATTCGTATTCTGGTCAATGATCGAAGGAATTACTATCATCGGATACAAGATTGATATTAAATCAGCTTCAATAGAAAAAGTTCAGACGCTGTTAGCCATTGGGTCGATTTTGACATCGCTCAGGGCTGCGATGATCAGTGAAAGACAAAATATAGCATATTCTACTGAAGTGTGAAATTCGACTGACCATGACAAAAGGTTCAACAGGATGGTTCTCTGATGGGCTTGATTAACCGTGCATTCAAGAGTATATGGAGAAGAAAATGGAGAACCGGAGTGGCACTCATCGCTATCGCCATCGCTATGGCCATCATGATCGCCATTCCGGCTGATCTGAACGCCAATCAGGCCGCTGCGGTGAGCGCTAGGGACAATATCCAGGCGTCGATCACTTCGATGAACAACGAAATTAAGAACATGTCTCTCGTAGTGGAGGCATCATACGGCGCCGCCGGACGAACCCCCGGTAGTTACAACTTCACAAGGCAAGATTATTCGAGTTACATGGCATCATCCACTTCCACATTCTCAACCACCGATGTCTCGAACATCAGTTCGCTCGAGGGCGTTGTAGGCATTGTCGGATACGTGCAGAAAACGGAAGGAATGCCGAACATGACCAGTTTCCAGCCGGGGAGTTTCACTCGCGGCAGTGGCGGTTTCACCAGGAACTCTGTCAATTTTAATAGCGTCTACACAGTTTGGGGCATTCCGACCAATATCACCATCGACGGCATTACCCCGACCATCGTCAGCGGGAGAGGGCTGAACCTCAACGAGACTGGGTCCGCCGTCATAAGCCAAGCATTGGCCACGAGCTGGGGAATTGGTGTGGGGGGCAGCAAGACCATCGAAGGCGTAACCCTAACGATCGTCGGGATCAGCTCGAGTACTGGCTCCGCGATGTCCAGCCGAATTGCCTATGTGGACCTGGCCCAGGCTCAGCAGATGTACTCAATGGAGGGCAGGGACACCAATCTCTATGTTTACACCAACAGCACGTCGTCTGCGGACAATGTGTCGGCGGAGATGGAGTCGATGTTCCCCAGCGCTCAGATAACCACCTCAGCAGAACGCCTCTCTGAGCTGAGCTCATCGCAAACGCAAATGAGTGATTCGTTGTCAAGCACGAACGCAACGCTGGCCCAGACCCAGGCCGCCGGCAATCAGGAGACCGTATTAGCATTGGTCGCAACGAGCGCGGTCATATTGCTAATCATGGTATTCTCCGTTAGAGAGCGCACCAAGGAGATCGGCGTAATGAAAACGCTGGGATTCAGCAACAAGAGCGTCGTCAGCCAGTTTGTATTGGAAGGCGTTTCAGTGACCTTTATGGGATGCATCATCGGGGCGATAGTAGGCGTCGTAGCATATCCCACGATCTCCAAGATCATGCTGCCAACCAGCTCTTCCACCGCCACCCGCGGTGGTACCTTCGCCATCCAGGCAGCGGCGGCAACGGTAAATGTCAGCCCCCAGATCGGAATGGTGCTGATCGCTTTCGTGGCAGTATTAGCCATGGGGGCATTGGGAAGCATCTACCCGGCTTGGAAGGCATCGAGGGTAAAACCGGCGGAGGCGCTTCGCAATGAGTGATGAAGCTTCACAGAACCTAGTAATCAAGGCGGTAGGGCTTTCCAAGGAGTATGACCTTAAGTCACACAAGGTTCAGGCATTGAAGGACGCGACATTCGAGGTCAAGCGCGGTGAGTCGATCGCCATCAAGGGGCCTTCCGGCTCCGGTAAGACAACCCTGCTGACCATGATAGGCTTGCTGGACTCGCCCACCTCGGGGAGTATCATAATCGACGGGGTGGACATGACCAAGATACACGAGAATAAGCTCCATGAGATCCGTCAGAAAAAGATCGGTTTCGTATTCCAGAGCTTTAACCTGATGCCGTACCTTACGGCTCAGGAGAACGTCGAGCTGCCGATGGAATTAGGTGAGTTGACCCGCACCCAAAGGAAGGAACGGGCGCTGGAACTGCTCGAGATTGTCGGTCTTTCAGAACGGGTCGGGCACCGCCCTACCAAGCTGAGCGCAGGCGAGCAACAGAGGGTGGCCATAGCCAGGGCGTTGGCCAACGGACCCTCAATTCTCCTCGCCGACGAACCGACCGGGAATCTGGACTCGAAATCCAAGAAGGAAATCGTGAAACTCTTCAACCGCCTGAGGCGAGAGCGGGGCATGACTGTCATCATCGTTACTCATGACGACAAGGTGGCGACCGACATTGGGAGAGTGATCAATATGCGGGACGGGAGGCTGTTGACAGGTAAGGACGAAGTGTCCAATGAAGATGATGACTAAAGAAGCTTACGATGTTGTCTGGGAAGGTAAATGAGGCCAACAACCTCGCCTCTCCCAGCCGCATCCGATGCTATGGATCCTAGACCCCGATAGCAAGGACCAAGCGAACGTCAGGTGTGTATCTTTACAACAACACTATCGTAGCCTTATTATCGAGCGGAATTTCAAAGGCATCCCAATCGATTCCGTCATAGCCCGGACAAACACCACCGGAGATGATGAAATATTACAGAAAATGGTCCCAACAACAGGCAACCGTATCACGAGGGGCCGTGGCTTACTTATGCTGGCCTATTGGGCTTGATCGCAGTCCTTTTGCTGATCTCCGTATTCGGTGGAAGGAAGGCTTCGGAAATGGGTGGTTGATAATCGTTATCGCCATATTCCTTGTGCTACTGGTAGCACGCATGTCATTCAGGCGTTCAAGACGTAGTATTGGACGCAACAACACCAGGGACGGAATGGACCGATGAATATTCTCAGAGAGAAGTATGCTAGGGGTGAGATTTCGAAGGAACAATTCGATCAAATGTCAAGAGACCTTCATGAGCTTCGATTTCGTGAGTGAGAGTGACCTAAGATCCGTGCAGAATCAAATAGGCCATAGAATGGCTAGTCGGGTGCGTGAATTTGTTATGGTCTGACCTTTGGATGTCGAGCGTTAAACCACCATTTTTTCAGACAGTTAATAGTATAAATGCCACTATGACCGATATCATGATAACGATAACAATCCACGCAAATCCGATGATCAAGCAGTTCCTTGCTACATGTCTCCTTTCTGGATCAGGATTGTTGTACCATAGGATGTAGATGATGATTCCGAGGACAACGCTCAACGAAAGCAGGTACAGGATATACTTTACGACACCTAACGGCTCCTGTGGTTGTGGCGGATAAGGTTGCCAATAAGGTTGCGGACCATAGGGAGCTTGGGGAGGCCCATAGGGACTGGGATATGCTGGACGGCCACAATATGGACAGACATTGTATACCACAGGTTCCTGTCGTCCACAGCCGGGGCATACTCTCATTTCCTCCTCTGCCATCTTATCATTCCCTAAGGTCTCTCCCAAGGTCGGAGATCTTGATTATGAGCATTGCCCGAATCGTAATTAGACTTTTGCAAAGAAGCTGCCACCACTACGAACTCTCAAATTCCTAACATTCCAAGGAGGAAAGAATGACGTTTTATCTGTTCCATTTCGAATCGCCACATCCAATCTGATGATGGTAGTATCTGTCAATACTATGAAGGGCGATATCAAAGGGGTGCCTCGGTGGAGATCGGTGTCGAGGTCTGAGAAGAATGGCAATAAGGAATCTGAGAAATTTGTACCGGCTCGTCTCCTTGTGATAATGTTGGGGAGAAGGGGAGTCTCAATCGACGAGTCGGTGTAGGACAAGATGCCTCTTGCCCCTTGATTGAACTTCCTTTCTAATGATTAATCACAATTTGCAGCTTATAAACCTCTTCAATCAGTTATCAATATTGATTCTGATACATTATGGAAAATGACTAGCCAGTTCCCTACCGCCGGTCATTTGTTACCTATGACCCAAAGTGCCTACTATCGTTGAATTAACGTACCGAAGCAGTCGTGTACTGTAATCATCCAGGTCACGTCAGCGTCAAACTCAACTATCAATTGGTTCCCATGGAGATGATCACAGTAGGCGGAGTAAATCTGAACTATCAGGAAAAGGCAATGGACCCGTTGTGATCTTTATCCACGAAACCAAAAGGGATCTTGAGTCCATCGAATTGCCATTGATATCAGACAACATCGAGGTCCTCGACTATGATGAAACAGTGGATTGGCCAACATTCAACAAACAGATCAAAGAGATCAATAATGTTGAATTGATTCGAATTCACAAGTCACTTTCGAAGTTCCAGGTCCCGATCAAGGCCAAGAATGTGGACGAGATCGAATCTCGCTAAATCATTCAACGGACAAAAGTAAATTGGATTCGATTGCTCAAGTTTGGCGGCACTTCAGCCCTTTTAATAAAAGATCTGGGGATTGCCTCATACATTCCTCATTGATCGTCATTATCCAGCATATTCGGCATCCGAAGTTCCTTCCCGATAACAGCGTTTTAAAGAGGAAGCTTTAATACCCCACCGGTTCAAGTTGTAATGCGAGAAAAACAAATGACCAATAATAATAGCATCAGCCGCTTCACGCTGCTGGAAAAGACACTGGAATCGAAGGCCGGGTTTAACGAGGAGACTGCACAAGAAGTCACATTGAGAATCCTGAACTACTTCGGTTACCATGACGAGATAATCGACAATGCATTGAACCAGGAGGACCGGAGGCTATTCTATTATCTACAGGATATGGATCTCCTGCAAACGCACTGGGAAGAAACCCAGCTTGCAAGCGGAAGGAATTGGCGAATATTCTATTGGGGGCTCAATCTAGAGCGTCTCAAAGAATGCGAAATGAAGTTGACCCACAAGGTCGAGGACCAAGACCTCTACCTTTCACTCCCAGAAACAGCCTGGAATAAAGAGCATCTTACGGCCACTTGAGCCTCAAAATCAATTTATCCACGGTCCCGCATCTTTGGCCCGTGAAGTTCTGTTATTGCCCAGAATGCAAGGAGTTGCACCCCAAGAATTGGTACAGCGGACGTTCCTGTGAAAGATGTAATGGGACCTGCGCTGTAATCACAGTTCCAACCTCCTTCGTCGGCTACCTGATGTTTGTTTTCAGCATCCTGGCGGTCGTGCTCATCGCCATCGATGTCCTGGGGACCAAATGGGCGCTCTCTGATTACATGATCCCTCTTATCTTAGGCACCATCATCGCCGGGTTCGTTTGTTCGTTCATCGAGATTGGCCGCGGGACGGAACTGGCCTACGAACGGATCCGGAAGAAAGTCTAAGCATACTGAACGGTTAGAACGTAATTGCACAGCCCAGATGTCGAGGGAAAAACTAATGTCGAAACGAAGACGTCGCTTCCGGTGGTATTACATAGATCGGTACCGAATGTTAAGCAAGAACCCTCTAAGGAACATTTCCATTGTACCAGGTACTGCGGCTGAAACAATCCCTCGAGGATCATATCTATCTCGGAATGAATCCGTTCGGGAAGAGGTTCCTTAACGAGTAGAAGAGTGACTATTGCGTCGGAAATGGGCATGTATCTATCGGATGATTCTGACCAGTCTCGCAATGTCGTTCCGAGCAGCACAGAATGGCATTTCTGTACATAGGTCTGGACATTCTCATCGACAGTGTGACTGGGAGAGAACGCCAAGAGCACAGTGATCGAGACAACGGACATAACGGAGAGGAATATCAATGCGTCAAAGAGGGCGGCCATGCCTAAGCGGTCCCCATGGGGCGGGTTCATCTCCATACGATCACCGTCGCCACGGCGGCATGCTGTGTTCGGTCCGGCATGGAGAGGAGTACAGGGACAGATATCGAACGGGTATCATTTCTTTGAGAAAGTTCCCCGGTTTTGATCAGGACTTTGGAAGAGGAGCCATAGGTGATGTCCAGCAAAGTCATGCAATAACCCTTGATATTGGTACTGACGTGGAAAAGGGAGGCATTCAACATCATTAGGGATGAGTTCAGTAGGACCTCACCATTAAAGAACGGGGCGCCGAGTGAGAATAGCTGGTCGGACAGGGCCCTGCACCCGTCCTCTAACGCTGTTTCTCCGGAATTTCGGCGCAGGTCGATACCGAGGAACGCGAGCGACATCGTCACAAGCATGACGCCACAGACCACGACCATCATCGCTAGGACTGCCTCCATGAAGCCGCCGATGCCGGCAGAGCCGGGACGACGTCCCCTTATGGCATTCATGAGAGGCAGAAGGTCGTCGTCGGTCTAGCCCGTTACCGCTACAGTCAGCGTACCGCTCAGGGGACGCCGTTCTGATAGTGGGCTGATGTTATCGGCCCGCACTTCTTCTTTAATATCGCCTTGCTGTCCAGGTCCCTTTCCTGATAGACCTTAGCAGCCAGTTCGGCCAGGTCAGGATGCCTCCGGCGCAGATCCAAGGCGAACGAGTCGATGCCCATGTCCTCCAGCTCCGGCAGGAAGTCGAGCAGGAACAGATCCGATGAGTTGGAGATGTGCGCAAACCCGTCCAAGTCCCGATACACCTGGAAGCGTTTCCCCAGCTGGTCCACCAACCACCCTTCCGGGAGGGTCGGATCCTTGGTCACCATCAGCTCCACCTTGCCGAACGCCAGCACTTCCAGGCGACCATCGTAATGCTGTACCGTTTCCCAAACGTCGTCGTGGGACAGCTCCACGGACATCGTCTGCTGGAACATCCGTGGAATCGTCAAGGAGTTGAAGAAGTTCATCGAGTGATGACCATACAACCGCCTGTCGCTGTATTGGTGCGCCTGTCCGACATTGCACACCATGACCGAACCGTCGTCGACCTTCGGCATTTCCACCGATATCCGGGGCATGATCGGAACGAACTCCTTCCCAGCATCGTTGCACAGTGCCCGGGCCTCGTCCGTCTGTTTGTTGCGTTCGAAATAGATACGGTCCGAGTAGGGCAGGACCTTCTCCAGCACCTTGATGCTTGAGGCATAGACGGACATCTCCGCCTGCCTGGGTTGGCGGCGGTGCTTCGCTGGCCGTAATTGGACCGGCCGCCTGGTGGCGGTAAGTTCTGGGAATTGCATAGCCTCGATTGTCTTGCGCATGGCGTCGAACTCTCGGTCCTTGGTCTTATAGACCATAAACTCGCCGACCTCCATCTTGAACGGGGAACACAGATAAGTCGTCCCATCCTTGAAGCTCTGTTCCTTTACCTCAAACCCTGCCAGCTTTTCACTGCCCCGGTACATGGTTATGCCGTCCCCCGGTCGGACCTTATCCGTGCTAAGGGCCAGCCGAGTGCCGTCCGAAGTACCCTTACCCAGCGGCAGTCCGCGTGAATCAGCGTACTCCCGTTGCATGACGTTCGTGTCCATCAGGTAGCCGTGGGAGAAACCCCGGTTGAAGACCGTTTCCAACAGCTCGCGTTCCCGCGATGTGATCAACTCGCGATCACCGGTCTGCGCCCTCTTAATGGCCGCCTTATAAACCTTTGTCGCGACGTAAACGTAGAGCGGGTTCCTCATCCGGCCTTCAATCTTCACAGACTTTACACCCATGCGTATCAGTTCCGGGATGGCCTCGATGCCGAACGTGTCGGCTGTGCTCAACATATACCCGCGCTGTTCGCCTAGCTCGTACTCCTTGCGACAAGGTTGCGCACATAGCCCGCGGTTACCGCTCCGACCCCCGAGCATGCTGGAGAACAGGCATTGGCCCGAGTAGCAGTAGCAAAGCGCACCGTGGATGAATACCTCCAATCCGACCTTGCTACCCTCCTTGATCTTTCTGATCTCGGCCAGGGACAGCTCGCGGGAAAGGATGACCCGTTCTATGCCCTCTTCCTGGGCCCACAACGCCCCTTCCAATGAATCGATACCCATCTGGGTAGAGGCGTGAACCGGCATCTTGATGTTCTCCTTGATGAGCCTGAGTAGACCCCGGTCCTGTACGATGATCGCATCCGCCCCGATGGAACGGAGCATGTCTATGTAAGAGGCGGCCGTTTCCAACTCGCTCTCCTTGATCAGCGTATTGACGGTGACATAGACCTTGACATGGTGGTCATGGGCCAGCTTGATCGCTGAGCGCATTTCTCCGTCATCGAAGTTCTCGGCCAGGCGCCGGGCACCAAAGTCCTTTCCGCCTAGGTAGACCGCATCCGCTCCTCCGATAATCGCCGCCTTCAGGGCATCCTTGTAACCTACCGGCGCTAATAGCTCCACGTCATCGGCTATGCGCTTCTTGGCTTAAAGGCACGGCAGAACCGCCCCGGACACGTAGCTTACAGTTAGATACAACCCAGATTACTACGTTCTTTCGTCCCTCCTATCAGATAGAATGAGGGCAAAGCGAGTTTTGGTAGCAAAGAGGCTGGCAGTCCAGGAGCAGGAGCCAAAGAGGTTAGGATGCAGTTTCTCTAGGTTCGAGGACAGCCTATTGTTCGACTGTCGGGGCTGCGCCCGGGGCAAGGACCTTAACGATAATGTGTGCCTTAAGAGCGTAATTTCTGTGCTTGCCGAGCAGACCGACGTGAAGGAGGTGGTCCTTTCCGGAGATTGGGAATCCCTCTATCGGGAAGGATGTGTCCGAGTGCTGAACGCATATGGTGAACTGGTCCGGGCATGCCGTTCCAGTAGCTTGACGACCCCGACCGGGGAACAATGTCAGTCCTGCCCCAGCAATCCCAATAAACTAGTCTCTGATATCGCTGACCGCACCCCACTGCCTTGGGAGGACATACGCCGTCGGGCAACCGCCGTAAAGGTGCGTCCAGGTTGCTATTCCTGCATCGCTTCCACCGGATCGGTCATGACCCGCCTGGAAACGTTAGCAAAGGGAATAGACCGGACCGTGGCCAAGGAGGCCTTCCGCATCGTGGGGGTCTCAGAATGATTCCGCGAATCATCGTTGACCCAGCCATCGTTCGTCAGCAGAATGAGGTCCCCCGAGGTGTTGTACAACTGCTCAACCGGGACCGCATGAAGAGACCTCGTTTTTCCCAGTGCTGGACCCTATCCTCATTGGCGAATGGTGCAACCGTCATAGACGCATATGCCGTCTCGGATTCACAAGTGCAGATCCTATCGAAGGGAACCCAGACCTTCTATCTTGTATCGCCCTGGGAATACAATATCCCTAAGGAATGGTCAATGGCGGTCCAGGAGACCATCGATTCGGTGGCGAACTGTCCACCGGCTGACGTCTCCCGATCATATGAGGAACTGCGTCGCTACGTCAAGGAGGAGGCGCACCGCTCTATCAACAGGATCACCCAACGGGACCATGTCAATCTCGGTTCGGATGAGAAGGAACGGACCTCGGTCGTCGATAAGCTAGCCAATGTTACTGCCCGCTACACGATCGGCCTGGGCCTTTTCGAGGTCCTACTGGGCGATGACAGGATAGAGGACATCTATGTCGACGCACCTAGCCAGAACAACCCGATACACGTTACCGTCGGCGGGATCAAGGGAAGCGGTACAATCGTCCGGTGTCAGACCAATATTGTCGCCTCGCGTACCGAGATGGAAGGGCTCGTTTCCCGTTTCCGGCAATATAGCCGGAGGCCGTTCTCAGAGGCGTTCCCGGTCTTGGAGACGGATGTTGTCGGATTTGATGCGAGGGCTACGTTCATCGGCAAGCCGCTATCGCCGAACGGTACAGCGTTGGCGTTAAGACGACATTCGCGCAGCGTTTGGACTCTGCCCCGGTTCATGTTCAACGGAACAATCGACGCGATGACCGCAGGTCTCATCTCGTTCCTCATTGATGGCCGGAGCACCATCCTGTTCTGCGGTCCACGCGGTTCCGGTAAGTCATCGCTGCTCTCGGCCTCGCTCTTCGAGTTTCCAGTCAGCCAGAGGATACTGACTATCGAGGACACCATGGAACTTCCCTGCCTCCAAATGCAGCGCCTTGGTTATAAAGTGCAATCGATGCTTGTGGAGAACAGGATGGGGCAGGACCAAGAGGACCGGACGGACGAGGCGTTGCGCGTATCGTTGCGTCTGGGCGAGTCTGCGATCATCCTCGGAGAGGTGCGCGGAAAAGAGGCGATGACATTGTACGAGAGCATGCGCACCGGCAAGGCTGGTTCCTCCGTACTCGGAACGATCCATGGCGACTCGGCACGGTCAGTGTTCGAGCGTGTAGTGCACGACCTAGGCATATCCGGTGAGGAGTTCAGTGCCACCGACATGGTGATAACCCTTGGCCTCAATCGTATCGCTGGGGGCCAGCGGCAAGAACGGAAGGTCGTGGAAGTGGCAGAATGTGCCAGGAGCCGGGGGATAGGGGAATTCGACCGACTGGTCGTATATGACAATACGTCCGGTGTCCCGGTCTTCAACCGTTCCCTCCGTTCCGAGTGCATCGCCCGGATCGCCGCGTCATGGAATATCGGCTATGAAGAGGCCATGAACAACATCGAGGCGCGTGCCCGGATGAGGCAGGCACTGGTCGATGCTGCGTCAGCCGGAAAGATGGAGTGCCTGGGGCCAGAATGGACATGCAAGTGCAACGAGTTCTTCTGGGAACGTGTCGACTCCCAGGAACGGAACTATGACGCCATCGTCAGGGATTTCTCTCAGATGATCTCCAGGGGATTGTGAGATGTTACCCTTTGCCGATATTGAAAGGAAGGCGCCGGAGTGGTTCTCTTCCGCTTTCAAAACGAAACGAAGCCCGACACATCTGGATTTGATGAGAAGGCACCGAGTGACCGAAGAAGCGCTCCATTCCCGCGCATACTTGATCTTTCTAGCGATCGCGGTAGTTGGCTTCCTTGTCCTCACGATCTCCATCGTTATGTTCGGACTTATTGCCCTCATCTATCTCTTTATGCCAATCTTGCTGATGATGATCATTGTTCCTTCCTTTGTCATTCCTTCCCCTGAATCGAGCGCCAGACGGGAGGAGTTGGACATCCTTCGCGAGTCACCCACTGTAATAGGAGCGATGTCCATGAGCATGCAGCTCCAACCATCCCTTGACCGAGCAGTGGCATTCGCTTCGCAATGCGGGGACGGATCGCTAAACGTGCGCCTAAGAACACTGTTGTGGCAGGTGCTGACGAGAGTTCGATACGACCTCCCGACTTCTATGATGGAGTTCGCCTCGACTCTCGGTGAAGAGAACGAGAACCTACGTCAGTCCATCCACCTGTTCATCTCCGCCACGCATGAGTCGACGCGGGAAGGCATGGACCGGCTGCTAGACAAGGCAAATGCTCTTGTGATAGAAGGCGTGAAGGACCGAGTCGAACGTTACGTGGCATCATTGGCCTTGCCCACAATGGTATTCTTCGCGTTCGGAATACTACTTCCGGTGATGATGTTCTCGCTGGTCCCGCTCCTTACCCTCGGGAGCATCTCCTCAATAGACGCAACATCGAGCGCCGGTCCGATCGTCACTGATATCGAGCTAGCCCTTTTGCTCCTCGTCGTTTTTCCGACCGCCTCGTTCCTTTACTGCCGCTCCACGCTATCGCGGAACCCGTTGCAGGCCGTCGGGAGTCCAAGGATAGCAATGAACTATAAGGTCCTTGGTTCGATCGCCAGTTACGCGGGAACGATGATCATTCTTTCCCTGCTGCTTGCCAAATCATATCCAGAGGTCATACTGCTCATCGCCGTATGCGTGCCTTCAGTGTATTTCTATTTCCGTTTCAAAAATGCACATGCCTTGGCGCTTAGGCTCCCTTCGCTGGAGAAAGACTTCGTCAATGCTCTATATCAGATAGGAAATCGAATGACGACTGGCACCAGCTTTGATGTTGCATTCGAGGAAGTGGCCCGTTCTCGGTCGTCGTCCCCTTTCGGAGAGTTCGCCAAGCATACGATATTCAAGTCTATGACCACCAGACAGGACCTGCCGACGATCATTGCCGACGATCGCGAAATGCTCCGCATGTCACCCCTTGTTAGGAACGCCCTGATGACTGTCTCCGAATGTGCCGCGTCCGACCCGCAAGCCGCTGGAAAGGTAGCTCTTAACCTGGCCCAGTATCTATCCGACCTGCGCTCCTGTCAGTCTAAAATACACGAAAAGCTGCAAAACGTGGTCGATATGATGTCGTCGACCAGTTCCATATTCGCTCCGGTGGTATTGGGGATCACTGGCAGCCTGTTCTCATTGGTCGGCTCAGTGTCGCCTGGTTCCGGCTCGATGCAGAACATGACCTTGATCGGAGGAATCTATGTGGTCGAACTGACCTTCGTCGTTTCATTCTTTACCGTCTTCCTGCTCGGGGGAAAGAACTGGGCCGAGGTCACCTACCGGTTCTTCACCAAGGCGCCGGTAGCGGTGATCGTTTTCGTTACAGTTTCACTAGTCGCTCGGGGAGGCCTGACTCAACTTCTGTAATCGAGAAGATATCGTCCTCATTGGCGTTGAGGATCTCGACGGAAAGCTGCTCCTCATTATGTTTGGTCATGAGGCTATCGATCCGTTCCCGCTCGGAATCGACCAGCCTCACCTCAAGGGTCCTGGATGAGTCGATGAAATGAACGACAGGCAGATGACCGTCCCGAACAAAGATGTTGTTCTTGCCCATCGTGCAGCCGGTGGTGAACTGGACGCCGTCGATTAGGCAGGACATCGGTGGGTGCTTGCCAGTGAAGACGACTGCGAACATTTTGCCTTGGAACCGTTCCCGGGCGATCTTCCCCATTCGGTATCCGATGACCACGTACGGTCCCAGGTGGCCGTGGAAGCGTTTCAGCGGGATCAGTTCTTCTGGCAGGTCTGTCATGATACATCATTAATCATTTCGAGCTAGATGAACATTGTCTCGGAAAGGGTATTGAAGGTAAGATGTTCATGTCCAGACTGTACCAATGTCGATGACCTAATCCTCAATTGACCCCATCTCCGTCCATTGATCGTTTCATCTGTTACCGCAAAGAACCCTAATGCACAAACCATCTCCATCCGATTCAACGATGGCTACGAAACCCATTAAATTAATTTCCCAGGCCACTCCTTCACCGAGAACGACGCGCGGCTTTTCAAACAGAGCGCTTGAGGTTCCAAGAACGGCCAAAACATTATCTAGCGCCGGTGATTGCTTTGGAACTGATGGCCAACCTGAGGACCCCGTTCCAGAAATGGAAACTGACCATGTTGGCGATATTCGTCGCTTGGCTAGCTGTGCTCCTCATTGCACCATTAACACTCCCATCTGGCAGTGTCAAGGACCTGTCGGGCGCCGTGGGACGGCTGGACAATCCGAGACACGAAGCAAAGATGAACCCTTTCGCTGACATTATCTACACGATGGGCGACATCGAGTGTCACCAAATTGCCGAGCGTTCCTTCTACCTCAACGGCAACGAACTTCCAGTATGTTCTAGGGATATCGGTATTTCCGTAGGTCTGCTCACTGGCATGCTCATTGGCCTACTATATATCCGGCGGATCAACCCCGTCCTTCTTGCGATCGGCGTCTTGCCAGTGGTCCTGGACGGTGGACTTCAGGCCGTGTCCAGCTACCAATCGAACAACACGCTTAGGATCTTGACTGGTATCGTAGCGGGAGTAGCTGTAGCTTTGCTTCTTTGTGATCTAGCCGTAAGGTACCTGGAAACGGCCCCCATTAAAGGCCGAAAGGAAGAAGAACTTGAAACTGCATCCGATAGGCTGGTGTAGGGATTCGAGTCTTATGACAACGAGCCATATGGACAAAATCTATATATAGAATAGTCTCAATTGGAGTCGTGACAGATTTGTCTGTTCATCCTTTTACCAATTCTGGAAGGTGTGATGTATGGTAGAGGCTACAAAGACGGGTACGACCACCATAGGAATCGTCAATAGTGACGGAGTAGTGCTAGCTTCAGAGCACCGCGCGACAATGGGCAACTTTATCGCCCATAAGGAAACGCAAAAGGTGTTCAAGATCGACGATAACCTTGGACTCACCACGGCTGGACTGGTTGGCGATGCCCAAGTGCTCGCCCGCTATGTCAAAGCAGAGGTCGAGCTCTACAAGCTCAGACGCCAGGCGCCGATGTCTGTGAAGGCCGCGGCCACATTGATGTCTAACATCCTGAGGAGGGGCGGCGGATCCCAAGGTTTCTTCTATGTTGGACTGATAGTCGGCGGGCACGACAGCGAGGGAGGACACGTTTACTCATTGGATGCGGCCGGAGGATCGATCCCGGATAACTACATTTCAGTCGGTTCCGGTTCGCCGTATGCTTATGGTGTCCTCGAAGACCATTTTAAGAAAGAGATGCCCCTGAGCGACAGCATCGACCTAGCAATACGCGCGTTGAACGCCGCCATGAAGCGGGACTCGGCAAGCGGTGATGGCATGGCTATCATCACCATAACCAAGGATGGTTATGTGGAGGTCTCTGATGAGGAGATCTCGAAACGTGCTTCGCGCATGGGCATCAATGTGCCCAAGCCGAATTAAAACTCTTTCCCAAACATCTTACTGATTATTAAAACCAAATAAAGTTGATTTCATGAGCGCTGAGAGAATTCTGGAAGATGCCCGAGAACAGGTACGCAAGATAGTGCCATCGCACATCAATATCACCTCAATAGACTTCGAGGGACCGGTAGTGGTCATCTATACCAAAGATATGGAGGCCTTCGCCTCCAACAATGACATCGTTCGCCAGTTGGCCCAGGGTCTGAGGCGCCGCGTGGCGATACGACCTGACGCATCGTTGCTGGCCGACCCGGACATCGTAGAGAAGAGGATCCGGGAGATCATACCGGAGGAAGCACAGATAACCGACATCTTCTTCGAGCCAGAGACCGGAGAGGTCACGATCGAGGCGATCGCGCCCTGGGCTGGTCATCGGGAAACAGGGCGCTGTGCTCAATGAGATCAAGAAGGAGGTCGGTTGGGCCCCGAAGGTCGTCCGTGCACCGCCTATACCTTCCAAAACCGTCACCGAGATACGTTCCTATCTCAGGCATGTCCAGACGGAGCGAAAGGATTTTCTAAGGAAGACCGGAAGGAAACTGGCTCGGCAGAAGTACGAGGGAGAGTCCTGGATACGCCTAACTGCGCTGGGCGGATTCCGTGAGGTCGGACGCTCGGCCTCACTGCTCTCCACCAGGGATTCGAAGATCCTTATCGACTGCGGATTGGATGTTGGTGCCGACGGGGCCACACCGTATTTCAGCGCACCGGAGATCCAGCCACTGGACCAGATAGACTGCGTCGTCATCACGCATGCTCACCTGGACCATTGCGGCCTGTTGCCGGCATTATACAAGTATGGTTACGATGGGCCGATATATTGTACTGCCCCCACTCGCGACCTGATGTCTTTGCTTCAGCTGGACTATATCAAGGTTGCCAACTCGGAAGGCAAGAAGAGCCCGTACGAGTCAGCGCAGGTCCGAGAGGTCGTCAAGCATTGCATACCGCTCAAGTATGGCGAGACCACCGATGTGGCGCCGGATATCCGCCTAACGCTCCAGAACGCTGGCCACATCCTCGGCAGCGCCGTCTGCCACTTCCATATCGGTGACGGATTGTACAATATTGCCTTCACTGGCGACATGAAATTCGAGAGGACCTGGTTGTTCAACGCCACGGTCAATAAGTTCCCAAGGTTGGAGACGTTGATCATAGAGTCCACCTACGGTGGCTACCATGACATCCAGCCAAGCCGAGTAGAGGCTTCCACGCAACTCCGGGACATCATTGTTAGGACATTGGAAAGGAAGGGAAAGGTCGTCGTCCCAGTGTTCGCCGTCGGCCGTTCACAGGAGGTCATGCTGGTGGTCGAGGAGCTGGTACGCACTGGAAAGATCGACAAGTTGCCAGTGTACCTGGATGGGATGATCTGGGAAGCGACGGCAATACACACCGCCTACCCCGAGTTCCTGAACTCGCAATTGCGCACCCAGATATTCCAGATGAACCAGAATCCGTTCCTTTCCGATATATTCAAGCGCGTCGACTCGCAGGAAATGCGCGAAAAGATCCTGCACGACCCAGACCCGTGCATCGTACTGGCCACCGGCGGAATGATGAACGGTGGACCGGTCCTCGAATATGTCAAGAACTGGGCGGACGACTCAAACTCCACATTGGTGTTCGTTGGTTATCAGGCGGAAGGAACTATCGGCCGTAAGATCCAGAAAGGGGTAAAGGACCTGACCATGATGGAGAAGGGTAAGCCGATCACCGTCGAGTTCAAGATGGACTCAGAAACGATCGATGGGTTCTCCGGTCACTCAGATAGGCGTCAGTTGATAAATTATATCGCCACGCTCGAACCGAAACCGGAAAGGATCATCATCGGTCACGGGGAAGAACACAAGTGCTTGGACCTGGCCTCCGCGATATACAAGAAGTTCAATGTAGAGACGCGAGCGCCGATGAACCTGGAGACCATCCGGATGAAGTAGATCCAGAGCCTACCTCTTATTAGATTAGATGGGCCTTTTCCTCAGTCGTCGATCCTGTAATCAATGTAAGACAGGATACCGGCAATCAACAATGAGATCAGGATAAGCCCGACTATGTCCAATGGTATGCTGCCGCTAAGCGCCACTCCTTCTGCGTTCATGAACGTTAGCACGGCGATGAATGACAAGAGGGAGAGCGCCATGAACCTGAACGGACGACCGATCACACTTCTGGTGCTGTCCCTTTCCTTTTCCACCGTGGGATCCTCAGGAACAAATGGGTGGCTGCAGTTCGGGCACACCTCAAGGTCAGCCTTAACCATCACCCAGCAGTTCTCACAACGCTTCTTCTCCCCTTCCATGATCGAGGAAATGGCATCACCGGTAATTATAGCCTTGACAGTAACCGCGGAACTGGCAAATCATTCCAGACCTGGGATCTTCGTTTCCTTCCCTTCCTCACCCAGCAGTATCACCCGGCTATCGTCCTTCTTCTTTATCACCGACATGCCCAGTTCCTGACCGACCTTATCTCCGAACTGGACGACATCGCTGATCGATGGCATGTTGTCCATACTCATCCTGCGGCGTGAATCGCCGACAAAGACGTACCCTTTTGGCTCGACATACAGTGGGTCAGCGATCGCATCCAGTTTGGCGTATTCCTTTTCCCAGCCCAGGTTCCAGTCCTTGACCAACGTATGGCGCACTACCGTCCTGGTGCCCAGCGAAGGGAACAGTTCTAGCGTCCTCATCAGTTTCTCCCAACCGTCCTCGATGCGCGGAACACAAAGATTCTTGTAGATCTCCTCGTTGGGCGCCGCCACAGTCACATAGAGCTGGGTCGGCAACATATCCATATTCTCCAGAACGTCCGGGAACGTCCCATTCGTCACCAGGAAGGTGGTCATTCCGCGACGCTTGCACAAGGCGATGAGGTCACTCAGGTAAGGGTACATGGTCGGCTCGCCGGCGAGCGATATTGCCACTTGTTTGGGATCGCGACACTCGTCCCACATCTGCTTGCTGCAGCGGGGGTCACCCTTGAAACCAGATACAAGCTTGCGCTGCTGCTCGATAAGCGCGTCCAACATCTCTTCCGGTTCCTTCCATTCATGAACTGTCGATTCGAATCCCCGCACTCGCCAACAGAAAAGGCAATTGTGCGTACAATCATTGACCACTGGCGTCATCTGGAGGCAGCGGTGCGACTTGATGCCATAGAAATCCTGTTTGTAGCACTGACGTCCATGCAGCATGCTCTCCTTCATCCAATGGCAAAGTTTCACTGCGGCATGTTCGCCATAGACACGGTACGCTTGCCTGTCGAGGATGGCTTTCAGGTCATCCTTCATGGTCAGCCCTCGAAATCTAAGAGCGACTTCTGCTTCGTCTTCTCTTCCGCGATCGGTTCACGTTTTTCCGGTTCCGGTTCCTTCTTCGGCTCTTCCTTGGGCAATGGCCTCGACGGTTCTGGCTTGGGCTCGGGGACCTTTTCCACCGCTTCCTGGGACGATTCGGTTTTTTTCCGCCCCCGCTTCTTTTTCTCTACCGACTTCGGCCTGCTATCGTCGTTGTCACCAGAGACACCTGTGACGGCGCCTTTCGCCACCGTCAGGTCCTGCATCAAATTCTTGACCGATGCTGAGTCGACCTTTTGGTCCAACAGATAGGCGGCCTCTTCCTGCTGCACGTCCAGACGGATTGACATGCTCATGCGGAACTCCCTGTTCGCTTGGTACAATGTCTGGAAGTAGGGTAGAATGTCTGCTTGCGTCTGTGCTTTGGAGGCATGGCACTCTCGTCCGATCTTGAGGATGATATCCTCCTCCACCCCGCGTGCGTTCTTGGACGATGCCAGACGCATGATCGTGAGCGGGAAACGGTACTGTACCCAGGCATGGTACAGATTCTTCTTTGCCAGTGTAACGCCTAAAGCCATATTGTCGGTGGCATATGACCAGAACCCATAGTACTGGCGACGCTGCACCCTTCCCAGGAATATATCCGCCCTGGAGAGCCTGTCGAATGCCCTCTCCAGGTCCTCATGGTCCCTGTACTCCGATGGCGTGTTCTCATCCAACCACTTGAGCACGAAGTCGGGTGTCTCCCCGATATCCATCATCATCCGCTTTGCCTTCTGGCCATTGCTCCCGTGAAGTATCTCTCCCATCAGATCGTACATCGACTTGGTGGAGAGCCTGGAATCCATGACATCGGCGTCTTCGTCGCCCACGATGAGTGCGCCGAGCGATACAGCCTGCAGGTCCCTGATGGCCGCACGCATGTCGCCGTTGGCGTTCTCGGCGATATGTTCCAGCGCTCTCTCCGATATCTCCACGCCCTGATCACCAGCAATGTGCCGGAGAACTACTTTCATCGTGTTCGCGTTGATCTTGATGAAGCCGATCGCCTTGGCAGACTTGATGGCCGAACTGCGCCGGCTGAGCGCGTACAGGTCGTTGACGATCAGTATTACCGGCTGTTTCGTCGTTTGGATTAGCTCGGCGATCGCCGGAATGCCGCCGTGGTCCTCCCGGCCAAAGACGTTGTCCGCTTCGTCCAGGATGATGAGCTTATGCCTTCCCTTCTTTGTCGAAAGGAACTCACCGGTGTCGCTGAAGGTCTCGCCCACCGCGCCTCTGATGGCGATCTTCTGGATCGAATCGGCGTTACGGTGGTCGGAGGCGTTCATCTCCACAACACCCCAGCCCATGTCCCGGGCCAGTGCCAGCGCTGTGCTTGTCTTGCCAATCCCTGGCGGTCCTTTGAGCACCACCGCCTTGTCGGTCGGTTTGCCCTTCTCCCAGGACATCGCCCAATCCCTTAGCTCTTTGACCGCCTTGGGATTGCCCACCACATCCTTAAGGCTCTTCGGCCGGTAGAGCTCGGTCCAATCATCACCCATGGCGACTCTAGGCTATGTGGAAAACGGATTTATAATTGAGCATGGGGGCCATGAAGATGATGAAAAATAAGGAAAAGGGTTGAAGGGGTTCGGCCGATGTCAACCGGCCGTTGCAGGGTTACTGCTTCCATTTGTTCTTAGGCTTCACCTTGCGCATCACGAGGATTACTGCCACCGCGATAGCTACGACGGCGATTACACCAGCTATTAGCAGGATCATCAGCGAAGAGTTGTCCGTTGTCGGATTGCTATAGGGGTTGATGGAGAACTCGCTCGATGCGACGGACGAGCCTTCTGAGTTGACAGCCACAACACGGTAGTACAAGGTGTTGGTGTTGCCCACTGTCGTATCGTTGTAGACGCCGACGTCACCCGACATGGTGGCAATCAGGACCTCGGAGCCGCTCGACGTACCGCGGTAAATCTCGTAGCCAGTGACGGCAGCCCCTCCGTTCGAAGACGGGGCCGACCAGGTCAGCCTCACGAAGTTATCCCCACGGGTGCCGTTCACGGTGTTCGGTGTTGATGGAGTCGTCACCGAGACCGCGTACAGTAGGTCTGCGTTGTTTTGCGAGTAGTAGCTCACGTGTAGCCGGTTGTACTGGTCGTTCGCCATTGAGACCACCAGGCCAATGTTCTGGGTGTCCACGTCAGAATACAGCCAGCGGCCCTGAATCAACTCCGCCACGCGCAGCGAATCGTTCATGCCGCCCGCATTCGACAACGAGTAGGCGATGCGGGGGAGATTCTGCGAGTCCAGCACGATCGAGCTGAACTGGCCGGATGAGTCGATATTGGTAATAGACCAGGAGTTCTCGGTGCCCTCGGCGTACTTCAGTTGGTTGTTGTTGCTATCGTAGTAGCTGATGTGCATGATATTGTCGTGGCCGATGACCATCGACACGCAGGAGCCGCCGGTGCCGCTGTTGGAATCGACACTGGAGATTGTCCAGGAGCCGGTCTTGTTGGTGGCGATCTTCAATCCCATCGCGGTGTTGTAGGCGATGTGCACCCGGTTCGCCGAATCAAGGACTAAAGCGCTTCCCGGTTTGACGTTGTTGCCCGGATCGACGGCCATAATGTTCCAGCTGCCGTGCGGGTTGGTGGCGTACTTCAGGTTCTGCGCCGTTTGGTCGTAGTAGCTGATAAAGACCGTTCCGTTCGCGTCTACCGCAATCGAGCTGGAGGTGCCAACGTTGTTGGTCGAGTCCAGCGTGCTTATGAGCCAGTTGCCGTTGATATAGCTGGCGAACTTCAGCGCATGGTTGCCGATGTCGTAGTAGCTGATATAGATGTAGCCGTTAGAATCGACCACCATGGCGGGCGCTTGACCCACCCCGCTGCTGCTGTTGTCCACCACGACCGTGTTCCAGGTGGATCCATGACTCGTGGCCAGTTTGAGCACCTTGTTGGTCTCGTCGAAATAGGCGATGTACACTGTTCCATACCGGTCGACCGCGATCGAGCTATTGGAACCTATATTGCCCGGGCTCTCGACTGTGCTGAGGGCCCACTTGGAGCCGCCGGAGGTCACGAACATCAGGTGGCTGTTCGAGCTCATATAGGCGATGTCCACCTTGTTGTTCGCGTCCAGAGCAATGGCGCACGCACCGCTAGCGTCCACCTGGCTATCTATGACATTTGGTGTCCAGGTACCGTCTGTCAGGGACGCGTACTTGAGCAGATCGTTGCCCGTGTCATAGTATGTGACATAGAGGTTAAAGTTAGAGTCCTTGGCGATCGACAC
>CAVWKV010000097.1:0-6372 GCA_963755265.1 uncultured Methanomassiliicoccales archaeon
GTCCACAAAATAAGATTGCATCATTCAATAATTGAATATATTCCATCCTATTATCTGGGCATCGAGGAAGAATAGATTGACTTATTGCACAAAATGCGGCGCAGAGAACCAACAAGGATCAACGTTCTGTCACAATTGTGGATCACGTCTTATTGAAGCAAACATAAACCAAACCCAAGAAGACCCACTTCCACAATCGGTCAAATCCTCACAACCTTTAGTTCCCACAGGACCAGTTGGAGCCACAGGACTATACCAGCAGTCGGGTTCGAAAGAATCTCCCCCGCCCAGGCGTAAAGCGAGCAGTGGTTCGAAGATCACGTTTATCGTTACGCTAGTCATAGCTGCAATACTCATATGGATGTCTTATTCTCCGGGTTTGATTGATTTCAATATCAATCCGAACAATGATAGCAGTAGCCACAGCACGCAACTTAATTCGGGCAATTATAACGTATCATACTCGTGGGTGTACCCATATAGCTCGAATACAGAATGGACGATAAACGTGAAAATACCCGTCACAACCTATAGTAATTACAGTGACCAAGCCAAGACCTACAACTACGCCTCTTATGTGACCAAAGACGATCCGATCGTAGGTGAGATCGCTGAGGAGCTGAAAAACGATGCCAAAAATAACAGCTTCGATACGGCCCAGTTCGTCCTCTCTTTCGTGCAGAACGTTCCCTATGGGACAGATGAGAATACCACGGGACAAGTTAACTTTCCCAGATACCCAGACGAAACTCTGGTCGATGGTATAGGGGATTGTAAGGATCACTCAACCCTTTACGTTTCGTTGATGGAGTCCCCGGCAATAAATGTCGCGATGGTGCTGCTAGAACTTACCGAGGCCGGGGTCTCCGTTGGACATATGGCCACAGGAATATTGGCAACGGGGTATACCGGGACATACGTTCCGTATGATGGAAGTAATTACTTCTATTGCGAGACCACATCGCCGGGCTGGCTAATCGGACAGATGCCACCTGACATGCAGGGATATTCGATACAGGTATTGCCTACCTGAGTATCTGGAAAACGATTTCCATCATTTTTCTACGCTAGAGGTTATCTTATCATCTTCTCCACCATTTCCAATGGTCCATAGGTCGCATATGGTTTCTCGACCCATAATCCAGGCGTTAATTCACTTTTGGCTCGAATAGGGTACTCTTTTGGTTGAATTGAACTTGACAATCATTTGAGGTTCGGCATTTCCGTTAACGATGGCGGGATTGCTGAAGGTCCTGTGACATCTGATCGAATTGTTCCTTGGTTATTTCTCCACGGCGTATCTTTCTCGAAGTATTCTCATCGGTCCATTCTGACCCCGGTGCTGCTGCCTCCAATACCGCCTTCTTGAACGTCTGTACGAGATGCGGACGACAAAGACGACCAGAAGTATGACAATGATGATGAACAACCACTCGCCCCTGAAGCTGGTTGTATCGCCGAACAGTAAGAACAGTACCAGAACCGCTATCAAACCAATCGGCAGCATCAGTAAGATACCGATTCCACGCATCCAAGATCCACGGCGATTTGGTCCGCCGTTGTTGTCATCATCTATCATTTCTTATTTCTCCCAATGGATCTGTCCGTCCTAGTGGGCCACAGTCTTGAGCTGCTCGATATTGCTTTCGATGCGTTCGATCCTTTTCCGCTCCTCCTTTTCCAGGATCTCAACTATCTTATCGAACGGCATCGCCAGCTTATAGGAGTGGACCGGACGGCCTTTGCCTTCCTTTTTGATGTCCCGTTTGATGATCCATTTCCTCCGTCTCAGCTCCTGAACGGCAATGGAAACCTCGGGTTGCCTGAGCCCGGTGGATACTTCGATCTCAACCGAGGTTGTCTCCTCCTTCTTTCGCACGAAGGCTAACATCCTGGCTACGTTCTTGGGCATCCCGGTGCCCATGAGAAGCTCGACAAGCGTCTCATCTTTCTTACTCAAACCTCTTTCGGCCATCAATTACACCCTTTTCAGTTATTTTCCAATAGCTTTGGCTCAAGGTAATATATCTTATGCTATAAAAATATAGGAACGGATAAAATGATTTAAAAATGTAGGAGCCATTTCTGCTATAAACTTAAAAAGCTACAGCCATACCAAAATCGTTCCGCTGACTCTGAATGTGGTTGACCTTTTTTATGCCTTGACTCCGGAGCCGCTGTAATCATTTCCTTTTCCGTCCGTATGGGATTGAGCGTTGCCGATCTTTTCCCAGACCGTGAATTTGCTCTCGCCCCTTTTGATTGAAACCCCAGTGTTCCGGGCTAATCCATAACATCTCATGATCGCGCAAACCTCGGCATTAGTTGCGAGGGGCTTACCGCTACAGCTAGTCAGAGTATTTGTCACATCTAGTATAATGAATTGGTTGGTAGGTACAGCCGCTATTTGCTCGATCACTCTATCAACCAACTTTTTACGGATAGCCATTTTGATTCCCGCCTTAAAAGTGAAATTGATATGCTTAAGATTCAACTACTACCGAATAAGTCTTAATGGATAGTTTGTAATTATCACATTTTGAAATTAACCCTGTCCATCAATTCCCCCCTTTTATTTCTCTCCACCATATTCTCAACCATTTCCAGCTCCCCATAGGTCGCATACGTCCTCTCGATCCACAATCCAGGCGTCAATTCTTCATTAGCCATTTTCTGGCACTCTTTGTTTTTTCGAGCGTCACAACCATCGGATCTTTTGCTCTACGTTTCGACTTCCGACAGTCCTCAATCAGTTCTCCAACAATCTTATTATGGTTATCTCTGACGTTGGCGGCCACAAACAATTCGGATTCTATCCCATTTTGCTCACAGATTAAACGTTCTTCTACGATCTTCTGAGCTTCGTCGTATGTGGGTGTATCATTGGATGGTCTCCAGTAGGATCTGGATGAATAGTTGTCCAGTCAGGTTAAAAATAATGGTACGGACTTATAAAAAGGTTAACCGGAACATCAAAAACGGAAATGACCGTTCCGAGGGTGGAGAGTAAATGGATTTGGCAAGAAGACTGCCTTGTTTAATAGAAGTGCAAGCAGTTCATTGTAAATGGGGAGGGCCGTCAATAATTATAGTTCGGAACCTTAGAAAATTAATAATCGATTGTGCAAGCCAGACACTTCTTTTTAAAGAACTATCAGTACGAAATGTTTGGTTCAGCACTATAATTGGAAAACAGAGTAGTGTTTTATAGATTTAGGACGGCCGAGTAAAGAACGGAGGGCTCATCTCGGTCAATCCGATTAATGCTTTTCCGATTAAGGTCTAGGGCTTTCTGTTTGCCATTCTTTGCTTCATTTCTTCAAGGGCCTTTTGATCCAGGTAATATTTTCCGTTGACCTCAACGAAGACCTTTGTTTGCCCGGAATGACTATCCATATATTCTTCAAATCGTGGCGGCAGACCAAGTTCCTCGGCAGTTAGGGCCTTTTCTGGACTTGTTGCCCCTTTCTGCTGGAACGCCCCCACAAGTCTGCGGAATCTTTCTGCCCGCTCGCCTTGATTTCCAACTTGTCTATCCTGACCTTTTTGAACAGTCTGGTTTACTTGCTCTTGAGTTTGTTGAGATTTATTTATTGATTCTTGTGCAACAGAGTTGGGATCGCTTGAAACTCCTTTGCTCATATCCACACTAGCCACTTTTCCTGAAGCTCCTGATCCAGCACCGCTCCCCGAATCTCCTTCAGCCTGCGATTTGCGCCTGCCGAACATCAGGTAAACAACAACGCCAACGGCTATGACCGCGACCACTCCAATGATGATGAAAATGGAGTTGTCTGAAGTCGATGAAGAAGTGGTAGTCGTTGATGACGACGATGACGAAGAGCTAGATGCCGTAATTAAGGAATCTGAAATGTTCGTCATCGTCGTCATCAACGATTACCACTTCTGCAAGATCGACTTCAGACAACTCCATTTTCATCATCATTGGAGTGGTCGCGGTCATAGCCGTTGGGCGTTGCCCTATTTTACCTGATGTTCGGCAGGCGCAAATCGCAGGCTGAGGACATAGAGTGATCAGGAGCTTCGGAAAAGTCAGCTAGTGTGGATATGAGCAAAGAATGCCAAGCAATCCCCTCTCCTGCACAAGAATCAATAAAATAAATCTCCAACAAACTCGAGCAAGTGGCTCGACTGTTCAAGAAGGTGAGGATAGACAGGTTGGAAATCAAGGCGAGCGGGACAAGATTCCGCAGACTTGTGGGGGCGTTCCAGCAGAAAGGGGCAACAAGTCCAGAAAAGGCCCTAACTGCGGAGGAACTTGGTCTCTTGCCACGATTTGAAGAATATATGGATAGTCATTCCGGGCAAACAAAGGTCTTCGTAGAGGTCAACCGAAAATTACCTGGATCAAAAGGCCCTTGAAGAAATGAAGCAAAGAATGGCAAACAGAAAGCCCCTGGCTTAATCGGAAAAGCATTAACGGATATACCGAGATGAGCCCTCCGTTTTTTACTCGGCCGTCCTAAATCTATAAAACACTACTCTGTTTTCCAATTATCATGTTCAACCAAACATTTCGTATGATAGTTCTTTAAAAAGATCTGTTGGCTTGCACAATCGATTATTAATTTTCTAAGGTTCCGAACTAAATATTGACGGCCCTCCCCATTTACAATGAACTGCTTGCACTTCTATTAAACAAGGCAGTCTTCTTGCCAAATCCATTTACTCTCCACCCTCGGAACGGTCATTTCCGTTTTTGATGTTCCGGTTAACCTTTTTATAAGTCCGTACCATTATTTTTAACCTGACTGGACAACCTTGAACCAGATCCTACTGGAGACCATCCAATGATACACCCACATACGACGAAGCTCAGAAGATCGGTCAGGACTCTCTGTCAGCAAAATGGGATAAGATCCGAATTGTTTGTGGCCGCCAACGTAAAGATAACCATAATAAGATTGTTGGAGAACTGATTGAGGACTGTCGGAAGTCGAAACGTAGAGCAAAAGGCGTCCGATGGTTGTGACACTCGAAAAAACAAAGAGTGCCAGAAAATGGCTAATGAAGAATTGAGCACCTGGATTGTGGATCGAGAGGAGCATATGCGAGCCTATGGGGAAGAACAAGGTGGAGAGAAATAAAAAGGGGGAATTGATGGACAGGGTTAATTTCAAAATGTGATAATTACAACTATTCCATTAAGACTTATTCGGTAGTAGTTGAATCTTAAGCATATCAATTTCACTTTTAAGGCGGGAATCAAAATGGCTATCCGTAAAAAGTTGGTTGATAGAGTGATCGAGCAAATAGCGGCTGTACCTACCAACGAATTCATTATACTAGATGTGACAAATATTCTGACTAGCTGTAAGAATAACCCCTGGAACTAATGCCGAGGTTTGCGCGATGATGAGATGTTATGGATTAGCCCGGAACACTGGGGTTTCAATCAAAAGGGGCGAGAGCAAATTCACGGTCTGGGAAAAGATCGGCAACGCTCAATCCATACGGACGGAAAAGGAAATGATTACAACAGAAGTCAAGGCATAAAAAAGGTCAACCACATTCAAGATAAGCGGAACATTTTGGTATGGCTGTAGCTTTTTTTAAGTTTATAGCAGAAATGGCTCCTACATTTTTAAATCATTTTATTTATTCATTATTATGTTTATCAGCGTAAGAATATATTACCTTGACCAAAGCTATTGGAAAATAACTGAAAAGGGTGTAATTGATAGCGCCAAAGAGGTTTGAGTAAGAAAGATGAGACGCTTGTCGAGCTTCTCATGGGCACCGGGATGCCCGAGAACGTAGCCAGGATGTTAGCCTTCGTGCGAAAGAAGGAGGAGACAACCTCAGTAAATCGAAGTATCCACCGGGCTCAGGCAACCCAAAAATCCAGTTGCCGTTCGGGGGGGGGGGGGGGGAAATGGATCATCAAACGGGACATCAAAAAGGAAGGGCAAAAACGTCCGGTCCACTCCTATAAGCTGGCGATGAGATTCGGATGAGATTAGTTGAGATCCTGGAAAAGGAGGAGCGGAAAAGGATCGAACGCATCGAAAGCAATATCGAGCAGCAACACTTTGTGGCCCGCTGGACGGACAGATCCATTGGGAGAAATAAGAAATCAATAGATGATGACAACAACGGCGGACCAAATCACCGTGGATGAGAGCCGTGGAATCGGTATCTTATTGATGCTGCCGATTGGTTTGATAGCGGTTATTGGTACTGTTCTTACTGCTCAGCAATACGGACCAGCTTCGGGGTGGATTTGTGATTGATCATTGTCATACTTCTGGTCGCGTTTGTCGTCCGCATCTCGTACAGACGTTTGCGGAGCAAAGGGAGGGAATTGGACCGATGAGAATACTTGGAGGAAAAATACGCCGTGGAGAAATA
>CAVWKV010000098.1:0-23585 GCA_963755265.1 uncultured Methanomassiliicoccales archaeon
ACTCGATTATAAGGACGACGATGTATTCGATGGACATATCTGAAATTGCGATAAATGGGGCGATGAACAAGAAAGAATGATCAAGAAACGGATAAGGAAAAATGAGCAGGTCTAACACTTTATCTTCTAAGCCCAAGAATCAGATGATTTCGATTGACATTCATTCTCTTTCAAGCCAAGCAGCATTCTTAACATCTATAAGGGATACGAACGCTTAACCTCGCCACTGCAGGAGAATAACCCATCTGTTGTTTTAGATAGACAATCGGAGCGCCAATATCGAAATGAGACAATTATCATTAGTCTAATATCTGTTCTGAGAATATCACTAACCCCCAAAGATACGGTAAAAAGTAGGCAAACGACTCGGTCAACAATAAGAAAGCCAAGACTAGGTGTTTGTTCCGCTCGAATTGAAATTAATATCCTTTATTTCAGTTGAATTGAACATAATAAGTTCAGAAAGTACATATTAATATTTTTCAATATTTATTGAAAATACAGACTGATTGACAAAGATAAAATATGATGGGCTTTGATGTGAATTGTTTAGAAATAACAGAGGTGCTCTCATGGAAAACGCCGCCAAAACAGTAGTAAGTCTCACTGACCTCCCTAATTACAAGGACAGCTTTACAGAACCGTTGGAGAAACTTGGAATTATTAATATCGAAGATCTTGGCCAAACGCTGGGAGACGATGAGAAGACAAAGGCGATGATCGCAGGTGTGAAAGGTCTGGGTCCTAAAACAGTCGAAGGATGGAAGAAGGCTCTTACAACCCCAAAAGAGACAACTGAGAATATTGCGGAAGAGACAAAGGCGACTTCTGTTCCTGAAGAAAGTGAGAAGGACTCAGAGCCGATAACTGAAGAAGTGCTTTCATCCGACAAGGAACCGGAAGAGGAACCCTCACCGCCGGTTGTTCCGGAAGAGATCCCTGCCCCCAGATTCGAAAGGAATCTCTTTTGCACGACGGGAGACCTAACTGAGATCCATAGGGCCACAATCGACCTGCTGAAAATGAATGGTTCAAAAAAGAAGGGGCTCATGAACTCGCTAGAATATGCCGCGACTCGGCTGACCGGAACCGGGATGGAGGTGTCTGTAAACAAGGAAATTGATTATCCATTGCTTATAGCCTCCAAAGGAGAAGGAGGCATCGTCCTATGGGGCCATTTGGACACGGAACGCCTAGCCGGCATGAAAAAGAAGAAACAGGGGAATCAGCAGGGTGACATGATAATCGGCCGAGGAGCTGCGAACATGAAGGGCGCTGTGGCAGTTATGATCTGCGCCGCGAGCAGATTGGTTTCCTGGAACGTGCCGTTTTCCATAGTACTGACAACCGATGCGCTGGACCAGCAGAAGGGGGCTGAGGTGATGGCCAACAGTCCCGTAATCCGGCGGGGCAAGGGTATCATAATGTTGACCCCGACCGGGCTGAGACCGATTATCGGTCAGTACGGGTACGCAGCGATACTGGTCAGAACACACGGCGACGAAGCGGTAATGAAGATGGCCTCCTTCCTGAAGGAACTGACAAACCTGATGACCGATACGCCGGAAGGATTGTCGGTCAAGACAGGGTTGATTAGGGGCGGAAAAAGAAAGATGCCATATGCTCCGGCGAAATCCTGTGAGGTCGTAATGGAGATCGAGACAAAGGATACCACCGACTCTGCCCTCGCTACGATCGAGGGCATGTTGGCAGGAACAGAACATGACATTGATATCCTCTGCAGGAGCGAAATGGCAGAATTCGATAGAACCAGCGACCTAATCGCATCTGTGACCGAACTCGCCAATAGGGAACCGGTCTTCGAGATGATTCATTCAGAAGCGCCCAAGATAGTACCAACGAACCAAAAGATCGTGATCTGGGGACCGGGAGATGTGACCAACTCCCGATCCAACCAGGAATATATTACGCTCAACGATCTGGAAAAGACCTATGAGGCCATCCTCAGCCTGATCGACTCGTCGGAGCCTTTAGAGAACGAGTGAGCCTCTGTGGTTAGTTCATGAAGCAAAGAGAATGATTGGACCGCCAATTCCTGGTATCTCGATCCCACGAGCCCAACAAATGATACAGTCTGGCAAGGAGCTAGCAGGTCACGTGTAAGATGGCCACGCAAGTCCTCTTCTCCTTTGACAGGAACTCCAGAGCATCCGGTGTTCGGAAGTACAGCGCGTGGTATCGGTCAAGTATCTTTTTGGCCTCGGGCGTCACAGGGAGTGCTGCGTCTTGTCCAATTCCCACTATGACGATGTCCGGTTCTTCCTCTTCCAGGAATTCCAGTTCAAATTCGGATAACGGTGTATGGCCGTACTCGGCCTTCAGATCCCTGGACATTTTTTTCTGACGCTTGCTAACCTTCCCGTCCACGTGCAGAATAATGTCATGCTCGTATCTTTCATCACCGATCTGGATCCATCCAAATCCTGTCTCCATTTTCATGCGCGATCCCTCTTAGATCGTTATATACCAATCAATCTAGCTAGCAGTATCTATCCCTATCTCCCTTTTCCAACTTTCGATCCGCGCTATCAGCTCTGATGGTCGTTCTCTGACCAACTGGACTTCTCCCTCATAGATGAATCCAGTTAAGCTGTCCATGCTTACCCACGCCCCCTCGTGCAATTCCTTTCCGCCAATCTTGATGACGTGTCTGTTCTGATCGATGATTAGGTCAGGGACGTTGACGATGCAGCCCTTCCCCAACTGCCGCGCCACTACTACTGCATGAGCCATCCGGTTCCCGCGAGCGGTTACAATGCCCACCGACGAGACGACTCCAGGCAGGTCATCTGGATTGAGCGATTCCTTCACTAATACTACTGGCACTTCATTTGCTCTTTCCATCGCCCTGGCGCTTGTCAAAGCTATCTCTCCGGTTACGATTCCTATCGAGGCGGGAGTGCCTCGTGCTATCGGAGTATGATCCGAGACCACGTGTTGCTCTTGAATGAGTGACAGATCGATTTCTTCGAGACGTTCGACAGCGGTCGCGGGAGTGATGATACCTTCGTCGGCCAAATCCACGGCAATCTTAAGAGCTGCCATCGGCGAACGCTTACCGTCTCGCGTCTGGAGAAGATAAAGATCTCCCTCCTGAATGGTGAACTCCAGGTCCTGCATGTCCTTAAGGTTCGACTCCAGTTCTTTGCCTACTCTGATGAGCTCCTTGTGCACTTTGGGTAATGACCTCCGTAAGAGGCCCTCTTGATCAGCCTCACTTCCTCCGGATACCACGTCCTCTCCCTGCACACCGAACCGAAAATCCACTATGGTCTCGTTATTTCCAGTCAAAGGGTTCCTAGTGAACGCTACTCCAGAACCGGAGAGTGATCCCATGTTGCCGAAAACCATGGTCTGTATAGTCACCGCCGTTCCCTTCGCTCCATTGACCATTTTCATTTTCTTATAATTCTCCGCTCGTGGACCTGCCCAGGAGTCGAGCACCGAGATTATGGCTTGGGTTAGCTGCTTTTGAGGTTCTTGCGGAAGTGACTCTCCGGTCAAACGAGTGAACGTTTCCTCGCAATCCTTGGCCAATGATTGGAGCGCGAACGAGTCTAGCTCGGTCTCGTCTATCAAACCAAGGCTCTTGCACCGCTCTGCTACTAGCCTGTCATAAACACGTTTATCATGATTAGCGACCCCCTCACCGTAGGATGCTATCAGGCGACGGTAGCAGTCCCAGCCGAACCGAGGGTTGCCTGATTCAGCGATCAATCCTTCAACTCCGTTTCTGGTCAGACCCACGTTCAGGATGGTTGTCATCATCCCTGGCATGGAGATTGGGGCACCTGAACGTACTGAGACCAGCAATGGTCTCCTTGGATCATCGAACCGCTTCCCAGTCGCCTCCTCGAGGTATCCAATGCCATCGAACAACATCTTTGGTACATCGGATGGCAGCTACTTGCCCTGAGCGTAGTATTCCTCACAAATCGGCACTCCCAGGACAAAGGCGGGCGGTATGCGGACAGAGAGGGAAGCGATACGGGCCAACATCGCTGCCTTGTTCCCGAAGAGTTCTGATGGTACCGGATCCTTGCGTCCTGTTCCTAACAACGCCATGTTCCTTTCCATTACCTCACCTCAAAGGTACCTAGGCTGTCGAAGATGTTTTCTTTTAGGACATAGGCGGCTTTCATCAGGGAGTTGGTCGATTCTTCGACGTTCCGGGCCACTTCGATCGCGATTAAAGTGGAACGAATGTCCGTTGGCGTCTTGAGGATCACTGCCATTGCACGCCGGAGGGCCTGATCGCATTTCTCCTCCAGTTCGATGACCGAATCTACTGGATGAAGGAACTGGACCATATCGTTCTGAGCACAGCGATCATAGGCCTGCTCGGCCGCATAGAGGCTTTTAATGTACTCCTGACAGGAAGCCACCGCTATGTCGGCGATGATACCTAGTTCAATACAGAACGACCTGGGATTCATTTCCGGAGCAAGGGTTATGAGGTACATGGCCTCCTCAAGGAAATCGATGGCGTCATCCGCATTGACCACCAGGTCTACGAACGGGACAGCCACGTCGACGGATTTGGCCAATGTCCTGACGCGTGACACGATGTTGTCGGCATCCTTCTCCCACTTCTTGGACCGGTCCGCATCCTTGTCCACCGAATGACCGTTCGTTCCTCGTTCTAGATCATGGATTGCTCCTTTTAAAGTGGTTCCGACCTCGAATACCAGAGTGGCGTGTTCAATACACAATGACATCAGTTCTTGCGGTGCTGGACGGAAGTAGTTGAGCAGCTCAACTTTGATCTCATCTTGAATCAAACGTATCGGTTTCTGGGCCAATAGATCGGAGGCAGATTTTTTCAGGGCAGATTCGAAGAACGTCAGCGTCCCTTCACGTCCAAGTACCTGATAGAGGGGCTGTCCGTATCGCAGAGGAACCCTTGGGGCCATTTCCAGTGCCTCGAATATCAGCTGATCCCCTCCGAGTTTAAGGAAGCCACGGTGACCAACCCCTTTCTCAGCAGCCCATCGCAGGGCAGCAATCGCATCCTTCTTCGGGAGAAAGCTCTGAAGCTTCTTTCTGGCCCGATTCCAATCGATCAGAAAAACGATGCGGGATCCAATGAATTAAAGGAAGTCCGCCAAACGCTCTCTGTCCTGGGCATGAAACCGACCCCGCGAAAGGTGATAGACGCTTTTCCCAACCTTGGCATCGCTCGGCGTCCGGGAAAGAGTGTCTTCCCAAGTCATTTCATACCGATCCAATAGACTTTGGAAGAATAGGACACGCGGCAAATGAACATCGGTCTGGACAACCGAAACCTCGAGACCTGTTATGGTGATTATCATCAGATGAGATTCGGTTTCGCCGATGTCGTTCTGGATCATCAATTTGTCACCGACCCGGGTGGCGGTTGTTCCCAATCCCGGATGCTCGAACTTGAGCGGGGCTGTTCTGTTCAGGCCGGTCATGAAAGCCTCAACCAATTCCCGGTCATCTTTCCCTAACAAGTACACTTTGGCACCCAGGATATCTTCCTCTGCTATTATGGCCTGCATTGCATTCAGTGCCTTGTGAAGGTCCATGACTAACAGATGTACGCTGTCCAGCCCACCTCTTTCTCCAGAAGTGATGGTCTCGATCAGGGAGAGGGGCACCATTTCGACGTGGTTTGGTAGCTTCTCTATCAGCAACCGCGTTCGTTCATGCAATTCGGATCCAGTCCGATCATTTAACGAATCCAAAGGGCGGAGCATTTGCTCCAAACAGAGCTTGATCGACTCAAGAATGTCGTCAGCAAAGGGAATGTCATAATCGCCTTCCGAAGTCTTTGTGGAACCGGAAATCACGTTATCCAGCCGCTCTGCTTCTTCACTTACGGACTCGCGTTCCTCTCGTAATTGACTGAACTTCTCGTTTGGATATTCGGCCTTTTGTTGGGCAGTCTGCAATAATGTCAGGTAATATTTTATCCGGTCATTGGCCAACAGAGCTTTTTCTAGAAGTTCCGGCAATAGAATTTCCTCTTGACCGATCTCTCTGACCATTTCCTTCTTGACTACCATACGTAACAATTGAAGATTATAGCCTAATCTAGATAATCATTGTCCCTGAAAAATTATAATATTATGGAGTAATATATAAAAATACTTAGTAAATAAATTCTCTATATTGAAGTATATACAATAAGGATTTTTATTAGAAATACATAAATGAATTTACAGTCCAGACATGTATATAATATTCCATATAATATCAGAATTGATTCCGGCGCCGTCACATGGATATACCTTAGTTTTAGTGTTTGATAATAAAAATATCATTCGGATTATGGAGAGAGGAATGAAAGTCGGAACTAAAATCCTGTTGATAACATTGGGTTCCCTCGCATGCCTTGTGCTTGCATTCTTTAGCGTGGCTTCGGTCCTATTAGTGGAAAATTTCGATAAGCTAGAGAACACCAACGCCACAATAAACACTCAACAGGCAAAGCATTTGCTGGATAATGACCTTCAGACCTTGGATTCGAATTCGCAAAGCTATGCCAATTGGGATCAGACATACAATTTCGCGGTCGGGCAAAATCCAGACTATATGAATACTGTTTTTCCTGAGAGTACGTTCAAGAATCTAGGGATTAACGCGGTGATCATCACTAATAGCACCTATAACGTGATCACCAGATTGTATTATGATGGAGGTATCCGAGCCCTTCCCACTGGTTTCTTCGCTTATCTTAACGGAAGTCAGAGCGATATCCTGGTTCAAGGTATGAAAAATGGCTGCACAGGTATCATAATGGTGGACTCTGTGCCGTACATGGTCTCTGCGCGACCTATTCACCATAGCATTGTGGGCAATGATACTGGAAACCCGGTCGGCGTTTTCATCCTTGCTAAGGTGATAGACCAATCTTTGGAAGAACAGTTAAGTGAAGAATTGAAGAGCCAATCGTTACAGATTAATATCATCAATTTCGGAGACTACGTTGGAGGTTTTGGGAACGAGAGCGAATATGGATCGCAGTTAATTGAACAAGGCAGCATGGTAAAGATAATGGGCGACAACGATATCACTGGTCTGTCGGTAGTGGATGATCTTAATAATAAACCCGCGCTAATTATCGAAGTCGAAGGACCCAGAACCCTGTACAACCAGGCAGTGAACAGCGAAATCATGCTTCTGCTCTCCCTATTGGTGCTGTCCCTCATGCTGTTCGTTGTCGTCGTCATCCTTCTTCAATATTTCATTACCTCCAGAATTGACAAGCTGAATGAAGGTGTGCGCAGGATCGATGATAATGGAGGTGATGGAGGAAAGATCGATGTAAAGTTCAATGACGATCTTGGGAGTTTGGCTGCATCTATTAACCGCATGGTGGATGGCTTAGAGGCCTCAAAGAGGGACTTATTGCAAAGCGAAAGGCGCTATAAAGCCGTCGTTGAGGACCAAACCGAAATGGTTTTCCGATCCACTCCAGAAGGAAAAATCACTTTTGCGAATACAGCATTTCTACGATATTATGGAGTAATGAGTGACCGAACCGACGCTAAGAAAGGCGATATGACACCTGGTTCGGACTCTCAATCTTATCCACCAGGAGAATTTTTTCCGGTGCCTTCGGACCAGAAGAATCTCATCGAGACTAGAATCCATGGACTGAACAAAGAAGATCCAGTCTTCGAACATGAGCACGAATTCAAAATATCGCCCATGGATAGCCGATGGTTTCAGTGGACCATAAGGGGTGTTTTCTCCGACGAGAACATACTCATCGAGGTTCAATGGGTCGGTAGGGACGTCACGGATAAGATTCGGTTGCTAGAACGGTTGAACAAGATCGATAAGATCGAGTCTCTGGGCGTATTTGCCGGAGGCATCGCCCATGATTTCAACAACTACCTTACCTCGATAAACGGCACTTTGACCTTGATGAAGAGAACTGTCAAGAAATCAGATTCACGATACCATCGTCTGGAGGATGCCGAACAATCGGTCATGAAGGCCACCGATCTTACAAAGCAGTTGCTGACGTTTTCAAAAGGCGGGGAGCCATTACGGAAAACCGTATCGATAACGAACATACTCCAGGAGACTACGCAGTTCGGACTCCGTGGCTCGGACATAACCATGTCGCTCTCCTTCGGCGACAACCTGTCATGCATAGATGCTGACGAGGGCCAGATGTTCCAGGTATTGAGCAACCTTATAATCAATGCGAAACAGGCCATGCCCAAAGGCGGTAACATCACAATCGAAGCCAAGGACGTCATTTTAGACGAGAACTCGATGGTTCCCCTACCTGTCGGTCGCTATGTCATGATAACAATAGCTGATAGCGGCACAGGCATCCCTCAAGACATCCTAGCCAAGATCTTTGATCCCTTTTTCACAACAAAGAAAGATGGAAATGGATTGGGACTCACAATCGTTCACTCGATAATTTCTAAGCATGACGGTTTCATCGATGTCGCTTCCGAGGTAGGAGTGGGCACGACATTCACGATATACTTACCAGCCTCAGAGAACAAAGTTAAACCAGAACCAAAGATCGAAGAGAATAAAGAAGTCGCCTATGGAAAAATCCTCCTAATGGATGATGAGGAACCCATACTTGAGATCGGAAGCGAACTGTTACGAATGAACGGCTATACTGTAGATTGTGCCCACAATGGAGAAGAGGCCTTGAGTCTCTACAAAAAGGCCTGGGAAAATGAAGATCCTTATCAAGTGGTCATAATGGACCTTACGATTCGTGGGGGCATGGGCGGCAAGGAAGCCATCAGCAAACTGTTAGAAATTGACCCAAACGCCCGAGCCATAGTGTCGTCGGGATATTCCAACGACCCAGTCATGGCAAATTTCAAGGACTACGGATTTTTAGGAGTGGTACAGAAACCATATGGTATCAAAGATATGCTGGATGAGGTCCGCAAATTGATGATAATCCAACAGAAGGTTATTAGGTCCCAACTTCCAGGCAATAGCAAGAGAACAGAAAACGAGGTTAGAATATGACGGAAGAAAAAATATTTAATCTATTTACAGCAAGTGAAGTCCAAGAACTCAGGACTTCATCTATTTGTGTTGAGGTAGAAATAATGGAACGACGAAGGAGGCCGTTTCATGATGTCTAAGAAAATCATCGCCATAGCCGTGATTTTGATCATGATTGCGGCAGCTCTCGGTAGCTTTGTATTACTCAGCAAACCAAGCGATGGAAATAATAAAATAACATTCATAAATCAAGCTGGGTCGACGACCATGTATGAGTTGGCTCTGGTGTGGACCAAGAACTATGAAACAAACAACAGCATGGTGCAAATCAATGTGACAGAAGAAGGAAGCGCTGTCGGGATTGCCCGCCTCCTCGCACATACGGCAGATATAGCTGATGCATCAAGACAGATGAACACCGTTGAGCTGGCTAACGCCTCCTCGCAAGGTATGCATATAGTGGAAGTCCCAGTTGCTCTAGATGGTATAACCATGATAGTGAATCCATATCTGTACGATAACAACATTACTACGCTTACGCTAGAACAGCTTAAGGGCATATACAACGGAAGCATAACGAATTGGAAAACATTAGGCGGCCCGGACACTCCGGTCCTGGTTTATGGTCGCAACGATACTTCAGGGACGTACTCTTTCTTCCAGCAAAATGTCCTGGATAACGAGAACTATACAGAGAACATGACAGAGTATCCTAACTACGATCTAATGATTGCAGACCTAGAGAACCCTGCTAACCGGGGAGCCATCGGTTATGTGGGTGTAGGATTCGTCAATAATTATCCTGACGTAAAGATGGTGTCTTTGAAAGAAAATGCTACGTCTCCCGCCTTTCTGCCAACTCGGTCCAATGTTGAATCGTTTCATTATCCATTATCAAGATATCTGTATCTTTACCTGGCTAACAAACCCACCGGATCGATGCTTGATTACGTAGAATGGATCATAAATCAACAATACGGTCAGGCAATAGTGATCAGTCAGGGTTTCTATCCGATACCCCAAAGTGTGACCGACGCGGATATGGCTCTGCTAACTTGATTTAAGAAATATTTTATTTATGGAGGTTCATAAATGAGATGCTTAACCTTTACTTCGGCCTAGCATTGGAACAAGGAAAAGGTAGTGAGGTCCATAGACTTCATACCATCTACCAGCGATTCTGAGAGGCATGAGCTATCGCGACGAGTTAAGGAAGATCAAAAGATAAGGATACCATAAGCAGCTGATTCTACCTGCAAGGCTGGAATACCTATGGACCTCTCAAGATAGTGGGCATGATAAATAAGATGATGTGGAACGAAAAGGGCCTGGCCTCCGCCAGGGAATTCGCCAAGAGGCTCATCATTTGAAGGCAGCGGGACCTATTATTAATATCAATGGAAATAATATATTGAGAGGGTTAACGATGAAGATCGAATACTATCATGCATCGAAGTATGGAAACGGGGTAATGGTGGCTGAGGAGTTCAAGAAGCTCATGGCAGCGAAGGGAGCGACCGTAAACATCCATCACATCCGAGAAGTGCGACCGAAAATGCTTGCCCAGGCCGACCTCTACATATTCAGTTCACCTGGAAGGATCGGTAAGCCCATTGGGAGCATGAGACGCTTCCTGAGGAAGGTGCAACTTCCTTCTGGGACCAAGTACGCCATTCTGACGACCCAGGGAGCACCGCGTCCCAATAAAAAGACCGGGCAGATGCCAACAGAGGAGGAACAGGCCAAATGGCAGCGCATCATCCCGATCATGAATGAGCTGCTGCAGTCTAAGGGTCTGCAAAAAGTCGCCGAAGGGAAGGTCCTGGTCATCGGGATAAAGGGCCCTTTGGAAGAAGGGTGGCAAAAGAAAATCGAGGACTTTGCGGCTTTGATCCCCATATCTGGTTGAGTTTTTGGCCGCACTTTTCTCGCGCATTGGTAATGACATCCTAGGCAAGTCGGATCAAGGCTAAGAATGGACATGGACCAAATCCACATCACAATGATGTGGACTTAGCCTCATACGTCCGATTTTCTTCCGAGCAACAAGGACATTATTACCGCAGCCATGAACAACATGGCAAGGACAACAAGGGATATGGCGGATCCGTCTTTCTTCTCAAGCATGTTCTCGAAAGTTAATTTCTTTGGGGCACTTTAATCGATGGTCCATGCATCCTCTGTTCTCAATAGACGGAAGGGCCGGGCAGGACAGTACTGACAAGTCCTGCTCATATCCGGATGATATTATTGTTAGGACCGACAGAAAAGGGACGGACCATGATGCGATATCGAAGAGTAAATACCGATTGGTTCTGTATATATTTTATATGATGTAATGTGCCATATAATAATAGCTACTTCGATGGTCGTAAAGAATCGGGATCATGCGGATTCTTTGTGCAGACGACGACCCGATGCTTCTGGATATCACCAGGGAGTTCTTGAGCTCGAAAGGGTTCGAGGTCGAACTGGCAGGTTCCGCGGCTGAAGCTCTCGAAATGATCAAGAAAACGCATTATGATGCCCTTGTTTCCGACTATCAAATGCCCAACATCGATGGGATCCAGTTGCTGAAGCACTTAAGGGCGATACCTAACAATATACCCTTCATTCTATTCACTGGAAGGGGCAGAGAGGAGTTGGCCATTGAAGCTTTGAACTCAGGGGCCGATTACTATCTCCAAAAGGGAGGAGAACCCAGGGCACAGTTCGCAGAACTTTCGCATCATGTGCAGAGGGCAGTGGAACGACGTGTCGCTGAATCCCAATTGAGAGAAAGCAGGGAAAAGTTCCGTGCGCTTGTCGAGTGCATCGGCGACTGGCGTTGGGAGACAAACGCTAAGGGGGTCTACACATACTGTAGCCCTCAGGTCCTCGAAGTGATCGGTTACCATCCTAACGAAATGATGGGCAAATGCATTTCCGAATTCATGTCCCCGCCAGAATGGTCCAGGGCATTGCCATTGGTCATGGAGGAGTTTACCGCAAATGGCAAACTCCAAAGATTCGAGAATGCGCGCTTGCACAAGAAAGGCAGTATAATCTTTGTGGAATCGAGTGTCGTTCCAGTCCTGGGAAAGGACGATAAGATCGTCGGTTACAGGGGCGTAGACCGGGATGTGACCAGGGCGAAGGAGATGGAACGTGCTCTGGCAGAGGCGAACCACAGGCTTGAGATCCTGGAGAACGTCACTTGGCACGACACGATGAACCAGCTATCGATATTGTGCGGGAACGTCGAACTGCTTCGGAGAGACCCAAGGCTTGAGGTCAAGGAAAAGTACCTGAAGCGGATTGAGCTCTCGGCCAATTCCATCAAGAAACACATGGATTTCACCAGGGATTATCAGCGCACAGGAAGGTCTAGGCCAGTCTGGCTCGATGTGGCGAGGTCCTTTGCCCTGGCAAGCGCCATGCTGGACGTCCAAGAGGTGAAAGTGGTTTGCACAGTGTCCGACCTGGAGATCAAGTCAGACCCCATGCTGGTCAAGGCCTTCTTCAACATGATAGATAACTCCCTGCGCTATGGCCAGAAGGTCACTGAGGTCAGGCTATCAGCGGTCTATGACGAATGTGTGGTCAATTTGATCTATAGTGACAACGGCATCGGAATCCCGCAACGGGACAAGGATCTGATATTCAAGAAGGGATTCGGGAACAACACTGGTCTTGGGATGTTCCTGATCAAGTCGATACTGGACATAACCGGTATTAGTATCAAAGAAACAGGGACGCCGGGAGAAGGGATCCGGTTGGAGATGTTAGTTCCGAAGGACACGTTCAGGAATACATGCAACGCTGGACAATATACTGCACCCTTGGAGAATTTTTCAAATGTTCCGGAGCGTCTGCCATAATGAATAGCCTGATAATCTTAAGCATACCTGACTTTTCTTAGTTAGTCGGCTTGTTCGATGATGTTCAAAGGAAAATTGCTCAATCTCTCTCGTAACGATATGCAATAAGAAAAAAGCATGGACGGGCAGCACAAGGACGTCCCGGTTTACCTATTGTTGCTGCAACGTTCAATCGAGATTGAACCCGCCGTATTTCTTGAAATGCTCGGCCAGCCCGCCATCGTTCAGGATCTTTACCATGACCTTCGGCAGTGGGGTCGTCTTGATCTCCTTGCCTTTGGTCAGGTTATGGACGATCCCTGCCTCCAGGTCCACTTTCAGAACGTCACCCTCATCGATGCCCGACGTGTCGCACTCGATCAACGGCAGTCCCACATTGATACAGTTGCGGTAGAATATCCTGGCGAACGACTTGGCGATGACCCCCGAGCATCCGACCGCCTGTATGACCAGCGGGGCCTGTTCGCGGCTCGAACCCATGCCGAAGTTCTCCCCGGCGACGATGAAGTCACCCTTCTCGATCTCCTTGTAGAAACCGGGGCGCAGGTCTTCCATGAGGTGCATCGACAGGTCCTTCATGTCCAGGCTCTTGAACTTGTATTTACCAGCGATGATATAGTCGGTGTTGATGTTCTTGCCGAAAACGTGTGCCTTGCCCTTGAATTCCTGCATTACAGCACCTCCCTCGGATCGGCGATGCAGCCTTTGATGGCCGAATACGCCGCGGTCGCCGGCGACGACAGGTAGATGTCTGCCTTCACGTTGCCCATGCGGCCCTTGAAGTTGCGGTTCGCGGTCGACAGGACGTTCTCCGCGTCGGACGGGATGCCGTTGCACGTTCCAACGCATGGCCCACAGGAGGGGGTCATCATGATCGCGCCCGCCTTGACCAATTTCTCCACCGTTCCATCGTGCAGCGCATTCAGGTATATCTCCCTGGATGCCGGCGCCACCAATAGCCTCAGGCTCTTGGAGACCTGCTTGCCGCCGAGTATCTTGGCGGCGATCGCCAGGTCCTCGCTCCGACCGTTGGTGCAGGTGCCGATGAATATCTGGTCCAGCCTCAGCCCTGTCATTTTCTGGATGGGGACCACGTTGTCCACGTCCGGAGGGCAGGCGATCTGTGGCGGCATCTCCGATAGGTCTTCCTCGACGACACGCTCGTACTTGGCATCGGCCGTCGCCAGCACGGGTGCGTATTTGGCCTGGGTCCTTCCCTTGAGGTAGGCTTCGGTCTTCTTGTCGCAGCGCATCATTCCGACCTTGGCGCCAGTCTCGACCGCCAAATTGGTAATTGTCATTCTAGCCTCGACGGACATCATATCGATGATATCACCGTAGAGCTCGAGCGCCTTATAGGTGGCGCCGTTGGCCGTCAGCATGCCAACCATGTGCAGGGCGATGTCCTTAGAATAGACACCGTTCTGCAGTTTGCCGTTGTATACCAGTTTGATAGTTTCCGGAACCTTGAACCACATCTGGCCACTTATCAGCGCCGCCGCCATGTCGGTGCTCCCGACACCGGTGGCGAACGAGTTCAGCGCGCCATAGGTGCAAGTGTGGGAATCGGCACCGATTATTATCATTCCAGGCAGCGCACTTCCCGATTCCGGTACCAATACGTGACATACTCCGTCACCGACGTCGTACAGCTTGGCCCCGTACTTCGAGGCGAACTCCCTCATCTGTTTGTGGATGTTGGAAACGCCTTCAATTGGCGACGGTGCATTGTGGTCGATGACTATGGCGTACCGAGACGGGTCCAGTATCTTCTTGCCGCCCATGTCGTTGAACGCCTTTATCGTGAGACCGGTGGTCCCGTCCTGGGACATCATGAAGTCCACTGGGGCGACCACGATGTCGCCGGCCTTGACCTTCTTGCCGACGTGCCCCGACAGTATCTCCTCAGACATTGTGCCCATTCTAACAGCTCCTTAAATGCTCACTCGGCGTTGTTGCCCGGCACGCCGTTCCGGTAATCCAAATATATGTAGACAAGCTCGTTCTCGGTGAGGCTGCGCTTCAGAGCCACAGAGTTCGCCCGCACCTGTTCCAGCAGGATGCCGGCGACTTCGTCGTCGATCTCATAGCCACGCTTCGACAGTACCTGCTTGAGTGTGTGCCGACCTGAGTGCTTTCCTATGATTATCTTGCGCGTGAGTCCGACCTCCTCGGGCGTGTACGGCTCGTAGTTCGAGAAGTACTTGATCACGCCGTCCGTATGAATGCCCGCCTCGTGCGCAAAGCAGTTCGCCCCGACGATCGGCTTCCATGCCGGGATGTCCCGTCCGGCCGCCCGGGCTACGTACTCCGAGACCTCCCTGAACCTGGAGGTGTCGAAGTTCGTGTCCATCTTCAGTATATGCTTGCCGCACATGGCGATCTCCTCCATCGGTGTGTTGCCCGTCCGCTCGCCGATGCCCAGCACCGTCGTCGAAACGACCTTGGCCCCGGCCTGGACGCCGGCCAAGGCGTTCGCGGTGGCCATCCCGAAATCATTGTGGGTATGCATCTCCACATCGATCTTGGCCTCTTCTATGATCCTCTTGATCTCGTCATAGGTGCGGCGCGGTTCAAGTATACCGAGCGTGTCGCAGTATCGGAAACGGTCCGCCCCAGCCTCCTTGGCGGCTTTGGCGAAAGTGATTATGAAGTCACGGTCGGCGCGGGACGCATCCTCGGCATTGGCAGAGATATACAGACCATGTGCCTTGGCGTACTCGATCGATTCCACCAACTTGTCGATGACCCACTCACGACTCTTCATCAGCTTGTGCTCGATGTGGATATCCGACGAAGACATCGAGATGGCGACCGAGTCCACGTCGCAGTCGATCGAGTGGGCGATGTCTGCCGGGTTGGCCCGGTTCCAACCGAGGATGGAGGCGTTGAGCCCGAGGTGAGCGATGTTCTTGACCGCGGTCTTCTCATCCCCGCCCATTGCCGGTATGCCTGCCTCGATCTGCTGCACACCGATCTCGTCCAGAAGTTTGGCGATGCGCATCTTTTCCAGGTTGGCGAAGACGATACCAGCGGCCTGCTCTCCATCTCTCAAGGTGGTGTCACAGATTACAAGTTGTTGCTGGTTCAATTTGGCAATTACTTCGTCCCTGTTCTTCATCTATTTCCCTTCCTAATGGACCTGATCTGGCGGTACAGCCTTTCTGGCCGACAACAGGCATGACCCTGGCTAAACGAGCGCCCCACAGTTTGTTGGATATAAGTTTGAAACGCCCCATCAACGACAATACCGGCACTTCGCAGTCCCGTGGGGGACAAACGGATCGTCGTGATACCTGGTGTCCCGCGGACCTATCTCCATAAAAGGGGGAATACTAAAGATTTTCGGATATGTGGTTAATAACAGCGTTCTAATGGCCCTCTAACTTTGATTCCTGGGAGTGCTCTGGCCTGTGCGAAGCCCTCAGAGCAGACATTTGTCTATGTATATGCCGATCCGACCCTGAATCGGAGCAGCGCCGCCATGCCCCCGATGGCGTCTAGTTTCTTGCCACCCTCATGCAGCTCCGAGACGACGATGACTGTGCCCCTCTGGTCCTCCACCGCCTTCATCATCCGTTCATAGTCCTTGTTGCGCACGACCTTGTCGACGATTAGAAGGGTTTCCACCGCCCCGGCGTCGACCGCCTCGCGGACTTCCTTCGGACCATAGGCGACCGGGCCTTCCTTGGCGATCTCCTCCAGCACCTTCTCCACCAGGTTGACCTCCTGGGCCACGCGCGAGTCCTTCAGTACCTCGGAGCCGAGGCCGCGCTTCATCAGTTCGTGGATGCCGGTCATGCCCGCCTGACCGGTGTGATAGACGAACACCTTCTCGAATATCTCCGGCTCCTTCTCCTTGCCCAGTTCGAGCAGTGTCTCCTTCGCGAATCCCGGACCCAGGATGACCACCGGAACGCCGCCGACTGCCACCTGTTTGAGCTTCGCCAGCACCTCTTGGTAATATTCGTTGCTCGGCTTCTGCTCGTACATCTTGCCGCCGGCCGGGCCGGTTATCTCCGCAACTCTTTGGATGCCCGCCTGCCGCATCACCGCGATGACCGCCTCGTCGTTCTCCAACGCGACGAACACAATAGTCGGTTTTTTGGCGTCCTCGACCGCTCGTCGCACGCGCTCCAGCTGCGAAGGCTTCCATTCGGTCTTGATGATGGAGACCTGTTCTCCCTCCTCGAGATTGAGGGTATGATATGACCCTATGTCCTGCGGCCCTTCCACGATGACGCCCGTGACCCTCAGCCTGATGTCGAACTCGTGGAACTCCATCTTCTCCACTTTTATGCTTAACACCATTCGCTTCTTCTCCGACCGCTCCGCCCTCACCTTGTCGGCCTTTGCCGACTCGTCCCGGCGGTATGTCGATGCGACCAGTATGTCGCCTATCTGGATGATATTATAAAGATGCCACAGATCGTCCGGCGCATCGACCTGCACCTTGATCTCACCCTTGAACCGGTCCTGATGGAGTACCCGCATCTAACGCAGTGAAAGGTTCGGACAATATTATACCGTTGGGGAAGGACGGGATTTCATTACACCAAATGGCTTGTAACTATCTTGGCTATCATTGGTGGCCTGAAAATATTCTATCTCCCACCCCAAAAGGTGAGAGTTCATTTATTATTCCGCGCTCGATCCTTTCTTAAAGATAAGCATGAATCTTAGCCGTCACAGCCTCGCAAGAATTGTTTGACCAGTACATAACTTTCTGCCTGTGCTCTCTTCTTCTGCTCTTCATCGGAACTATGTAGAAAATTACCAACCCAAGAAGGTCCCTCCGCTTCGATCGACCGGAACTTGTGCCTAATGTTTCCAATATCCATCCTCATGCTACTTTCTGCTAAAAACGGTTTTACCACTTGGCCTACTTCACTAGGATTTGCCAGACATTGGGAGATTACTGAAAAAACGTCATAAGCGTCTTTCTCTTTATACCTCTCCCCAAGAACTACGCCCTTCATCCCGATACAACCTGAGATATCGAGCATTTGTACCTTGGCACTAGATTCTCCGTCTCCAGGTAATGTTCCTCGAATTTCCTTTTTGAAGTTGTGCTGAAACGCAATGTCACATCCATTTGCGATTCTTGCCGGAAGAGAAGATTGAATTCTCCTATGTCTATGATTTCCTGATTCGTCTGATGCACAAGTGAGAAAATCGATGGAAATCGAGTATTCTTTCCCATCATCTATGGATGTGATTCCTTTCTCAAAACTAAACATGATGGGCTGTCCATCTGATCCGTGCCGCATCGAATAGCCCCGGTCTTGAATCAGATCAACGATAGTTGAATATCCGTCATTTTCTACCAATTCAGGGTTAACGGCGATGTCTATGTCGATGGATCCAACATGAGGGCGCCCGCCCCTGCCGAACTCATCGATCAGGAAGAACGGGGCCCAGCCCCCTACAAGCACTAGTGCGTCTTTGTATGAGTTTAAGGTTAGAGATAATTCCAATAATGCGGAGAGAGAAGCATCTGTTACCCCGCCACCATATTCCATAAATAACCTAGGCGGCAATTTCATACCTCCAAAATCTTCTCTCGAATAGCATCAGCCTGCTCTCTTCCCCTTTGAGGATAGTTGTAAAGGTCTAGATACAATTGGAGATTGGATACGACCTTGACACCATCTATTGTTTGTGCGCTTCTTAATATTCCATCATCTTTTGGAGTAATTAAATAAACATTACCCCCGAACTCAACTGACTCGAGTTCAAGAGCATTTTTCACTGTTTCAGTCTTGTCAACGTAAATATAAACGTCTGTTGATCTCACCGCTGGGAGAATCAGTTGAGCTGCAGCCCCAAGAGTTACTGCATAATCGCACTCCGGAATTTGTCTTAATTTTGGAAATACTTGACTGTAACTCTTGAATGGAGAGTAATATCCCATCACTTTTTGATCGTCATACCTGTAATAATTAATTAATAAATTAAGGAGGCCGGTTGGGTCAGAAAGCTTGATTGCACCTCTCTTCTTCTCTACATAATTATCTGCTTCCAGACCCTCCAAAACCTTGTACACTTGAGCCAGACTAACAAAGGAATTATTTGATAACTCCTGCATTGTCCATTTCTTTTTCGGATCATTTAGCATGCATCTAATTACCCAGTAACTTTTTTGGGAGAACAGGTTTTTTTGCTTTCTCTGAATCCGATATTTATTATCATTTCCCCACAAATTGATGAAAATATTATCGAATTTTATATAGGCGTTTCCAGAAAGATCGATACATCCAATATCGGACTTTTCACACAATTCCATTCCCCGCTCACTGAAAAAAGGAGCTACTAGGATAGGATAGAAATCATCTCTGGATTTGTTACCTAACCTGCCAACATATTCTGCGATAGTTCTGGGTTCTCCATTCGATTTGAACTCAATAAAAAGCTTCTTATTCTTATTCCCAATCGCCAAATTGACGACCGAATCTACCTGGCTTTCTCTATCGTGTTCACCTATATTGTTATCCCATTTTATTTTCCCGATTCTTGATAGCAATTTATCTACAGTATTCTTAAACTCTGTTTCTTCCATAATTTTCACTAATTTCGCTATTTTTACCACTTGGTGAATATTGAATAAATGGTAAAAGTATATCAAATTATTCTAGGGACTACGAGATCTCCTTAGAATACCACCATTGAAACTTCACTAGACAACCTTGATTCCAAAATTGTTTGATGAAATTGATAAAATGTTGAACGCGAATTTCCTTAGTTTGTCTGTGATTCAAATTCTTGTTTGCAAAGAAGTTCAAACCTAGGTAGTAAGTCAACAGATATAGGCCACATAAAAGTATTCATCGATGGCCAGTACGTTGAATATGTCCGACGATGGACAAAGCCATCGCACATGTGTAGGGGATAGCTCAATAAAAGTTAAGTACCCCCTAACTATACCATCGATTCTTAATGGCAAAGTGCTTCCTTGTACTCGAAGATGGAACGGTAATGGAAGGCACGGGTTTTGGTTCCGGAAAGACCTCCTTCGGCGAGGTCGTTTTCAACACCGGCATGACCGGTTATCAGGAAAGCTTGACCGACCCCTCCTATATGGGGCAGATCCTGATAATGTCATATCCTCTGATCGGCAACTACGGAGTGAACTCCAAGGATGTGGAATCAGGAAAAGTCCAGGTCCGAGGGTTCGTGGTCCGACAGAATTGCACAGAGCCGTCGGACATGTACGGCGGCAAGACCTTAGGTTCATACCTTAAACAGGAGAACGTGCCAGGAATATCCGACCTGGACACCAGATCGATCATCATCAAGATCAGAGAAAGGGGAACGCTCCGCGGAGCCATCGTCTTCGACGAGGATCCAGAGGAAATAATCAAGAAGCTTCGCACCATGGCCTACCCGTCCGACGACAACCTGGTGGGCATGGCAAGCACCAAGGAAATCATTTTTCACAAGAACGAAAAGGCGACCAAGACCGTTGCCCTTTTCGACTGCGGGGTAAAGGCCAACATCGTCCGGGAACTGCATAAGCGGTTCAATGTTTATCAACTGCCGCATGACACGCCGCGGAAGTTCTTCCGCGACCATCAGATCGACGGTGTTCTCATCTCGAACGGGCCGGGCGACCCGTCCCATCCAGACCTGAAGAGCACGACCATCCGGACCATCGCGGAGATCAAGGACGACTACCCGATCATGGGCATCTGCATGGGCAACCAACTCCTGGGATTGGCGTTCGGCGGCTCCACCTATAAGATGAAGTTCGGGCATCGTGGGGCGAACCAGCCGGTGAAGTACCGGGATCGTGTGTTCATTACCTCCCAGAATCACGGATATGCGGTCGACCCAGAGTCGATCGATGGTAGCGGCCTAGTGGTCGAACAGACAAATGTCAACGATGGCACCGTTGAGGGAATGAGACATACTGAACTACCTATCTTCTCGGTCCAGTACCACCCCGAGGCCTGCCCCGGACCAAGGGACACCGGGTTTCTCTTCGACGAGTTCGGTAAGATGCTGGAGGTGAAGAAATGACCGAAGGCAAGAAGGGTAAGCTGATGGTCATAGGCTCCGGCCCTATCGTAATCGGACAGGCCGCCGAGTTCGACTTCTCTGGCTCCCAGGCATGCCGCTCGTTGCGCGAGGAAGGCTACGAGACCGTCCTGGTCAATTCCAACCCGGCAACGATCCAGACGGACCTGGAGATGGCCGACATCGTATACATCGAACCGCTGACGGTCGAGACCATCGCTAAAATAATAGAGAAGGAGAAGGTGGAAGGCGTACTCTCCGGAATGGGGGGGCAGACGGCCCTAAACATCTGCTCCGAACTGGCCGAGAAAGGCTACCTGGACCGCCTGAATTGCCGTCTCTACGGCACACAACCCAGGGCCATCGCCCTTTCCGAGGACCGGGAGCTGTTCAAGGAGACCATGATAAGCATCGGGGAGCCCGTTCCGAGGAGCAAGACCTGTCACACGCTTGAAGAGGCCCAGGAGGCGGTTAAATACATCGGCCGGTACCCAGTCCTCATCCGTCCAGCTTACACGCTGGGTGGTACGGGCGGGGGGATTGCCAACAATGAAGAGGATCTTGCTCCGATAGTCGGCCGTGGGCTCATCTACTCCCGCATCAAGCAGGTGCTGATAGAGGAAAGCGTCATCGGTTGGAAGGAGCTCGAATACGAGGTGATGCGGGACAAGAAAGACAACTGCGTCATCATCTGTTCCATGGAGAACCTGGACGCAATGGGCATCCATACCGGCGAATCGATTGTCATCGCACCGGTCCAGACGCTTAATGATGTGGACCACCACCGGATGCGCACCGCCGCGATCAAGATCATAAGAGCGCTCGGCATCGAGGGCGGATGCAATGTCCAGTTCGCATTCGATCCGGCCACCAAGGACTATCGCGTCATCGAGGTGAACCCGAGGGTGTCCCGCTCGTCCGCTCTGGCGTCCAAGGCGACCGGTTATCCAATTGCCAGGGTGGCGGCCAAGATCGCCGTCGGAAAGACCCTCGATGAGATACCGAATAAGATCACCGGGAAGACCTTTGCCGCCTTTGAACCGACCATCGACTATTGCGTCATCAAGATCCCCCGCTGGCCATTCGACAAGTTCAGGACTGTCGACAGGACCCTGGGAACACAGATGAAGAGCACCGGGGAGGTCATGGCTATCGGACGTAGCATCGAGGAGGGCATCATGAAGGCCATCCGCTCGCTGGAGACGGACAAGATCGACCTGGAACCGGAACCGTGGACGGACAAGAAGATCGAGCAGGAGCTTTCCGTGGCGACGGACCTGCGTCTTTATGCCATCGCCGAGGCGATCCGCCGGGGAATGAGCATCGAGAGCATTGCCAAACTGACCGCCTGGGATGAGTTCTTTGTCCGAAAGGTCAAGAATCTGGTCGAGGTCGAGACCAGGCTCAAGAACGAGGAACTGACCCAAGAGCTGCTTCGCAAGGCGAAGAGAATGGGCTATCCAGACGAGAGTATCGCCTTCCACGCCAATGTGCCGATCGAGCAGGTAGCGGAGATGCGAAGGAAATATGGCATCAACCCGACCTACAAGATGGTCGACACCTGCGCGGCCGAGTTCGAGGCGGCCACTCCATATTATTATTCGACCTATGAAACCGACTCGGAAGGCAAGCGGTCGGCCCGGAAGAAGGTCATAATCGTCGGAGCCGGCCCCATACGAATCGGCCAAGGCATAGAGTTCGACTATTGTTGCGTCCATGGGGTCATGGCCTGCCAGGAGGAGAACGTCGACGCTATCGTCATCAACAACAACCCGGAGACCGTCTCCACTGACTACGATATCTCTGACCGACTGTACTTCGAACCGCTCACGCTCGAGGACGTCGTCAACGTCATCGACAAGGAAGATGCTGACGGGGTCATCGTTCAATTCGGTGGTCAGACATCGGTCAACCTGGCCGTGCCGCTGGAGAAAGCGCTCGAGGGCAAGAAGGCCAAGATCCTGGGCACCAGCCCAGACATGATCGACATGGCCGAGGACCGAAAGCGCTGGACCGCGCTGATGCGTCAATTGGATATCAAACAGCCGTTGTCGGGGACCGGATTCTCATTCGACGAAGTTAGGGATGTGGCCAATCGCATAGGCTACCCGGTGCTGCTCCGTCCGTCATATGTTCTGGGCGGCCGCGGTATGGAGATAATCTATTGCGAAGAGGAACTGAAGACCTATGTCGACAAGGCGGTCAAGGTGTCCCGGTCTCACCCGGTCCTCATCGACAAGTACCTTTCTCATGCGATCGAGATAGACGTGGACGTCGTGGCCGACGGTACGGATGTGTACATCGGCGGGATCATGGAGCACATCGAGGAGGCCGGCGTCCACAGCGGCGACGCGACCATGACGTTGCCCACACAAACGCTCCCATCGTTCGTGCTCGACCGTATCACCCAGATCAGCAAGGACGTGGCCATGGCCCTTCAAGTGAAGGGATTGATGAACCTCCAGCTGGCGGTCAAGGAGAACGAGGTCTTCATGATCGAGGCGAACCCCCGGGCGTCCAGGACCGTACCGTTCATATCCAAGGCGATAGGTGTGCCGCTGGCGAAGATAGCCGGCGATTCAGCGTTCTTCTTCCAGTCTACTTCGTTCAGTTTACCCCGTATTGCTGACGCGGCACGATGCTCGTTTTTCTTTGCAAGATCAATTCCGATGGACTACTACAGCACCGGCAAACATGTTTTCCGCGACGTACTTCATTTTGAGCGGA
>CAVWKV010000099.1:0-3525 GCA_963755265.1 uncultured Methanomassiliicoccales archaeon
GCGAGTACTGCTTGTGGCGCCTACCGGGATAGGCAAGACCGAAGCGGCGATGCTGCCCATCTTCCACAAACTCATCTCTACCGAGGGGAAGGGTATCCGCTGTATCTACGTGACGCCGCTGAGGGCACTTAACCGGGATATGCTGCGGCGCCTAGAGGAGTTCGGGGACGCCCTCGACCTGAGTGTCGCGGTTCGCCACGGAGATACCCCCCAATCGGAACGACAACACCAATCCAAGTTCGCACCGGACGTACTCATAACGACGCCGGAAACGCTGCAGATCATGTTCACTGGCAAGAACCTAAGACAGCACTTGGCGAACGTGAAGTTCTTCGTGGTCGATGAGATCCATGAGCTAGCGAACGACGAACGAGGCGCCCAACTGTCCCTCGCCATGGAACGCTTGGTCTATTTGGCCGGGGATTTCCAGAGGATCGGACTCTCAGCTACGGTCGGCAGCATCCAGGAGGTCGCGAACTTCCTGGGGGGTTCCAAGCGTTCGGTCACGATCGTCAAGGCCCAGATCGCCAAGGAGATGCACCTTTCGGTGCAGTACCCAGAGGTCACGGACGAGGACAGGGACCTGGCCGGGACGCTCCAGAGCGACGCCCAGCTCACTGCCTGCATGAGGCGCTGTCGGAAGATGATAGAGGACCACCGTTCCACTTTGCTCTTTGTGAACACAAGGGACACGGCGGAGGCGCTGGCCGCCCGGTATCATATATGGGACGAAACGTTCTCCGTCGGAGTTCATCATGGTTCTCTGTCCAAAGAGATCCGCATTGAGATGGAGGAGAACTTCAAGGCGGAGAAGCTGAAGGGGCTGATCTGCACGTCCTCGCTTGAAATGGGCATAGACATCGGGTCAGCTGACTTTGCCATCCAATACAATTCCCCGCGTCAGGTCGCTAGGCTCATACAGAGGATGGGACGGGCTGGACACCAGGTCGGCGCTTATTCGGAGGGTGCGGTAGTGGCAAGCTCTCCAGACGAGATCGTTGAGTCACTAGTCATCACCCGGAAGGCGTTGAACGAAGAACTGGAGCCTCTGCTAGTTCGACCGTGCCCCATGACCGTGCTGGCAAACCAACTAGTCGCTATGGCCATGCAGGGCAAGGTCAACAAGGATGATGCTTATGCTGCCTGCGTTCGTAGCTATCCTTTCCGGGACCTGGCCCGGGAAGAGTTCGACCAGGTGCTGGACCAGATATCAAGGATCGGCCTCATCTTCGTCGACCGGGACGACTACAGGAGATCGGCCCGTGGACGGAAATATTTCTACGACAACATCTCGATGATCCCGGACGAACGGACCTACATGATCCGGGAGTTGTCCAGCCGCAAGATAGTCGGAACATTGGACGAATCGTTCGTGGTATCGTTCGCGGAGCCGTACGCCACCTTCATCACCCGGGGCCGTACATGGCGGATCGTTGAGGTGCGCGAGGATGAACTGTTGGTGGAACAGGTCAGAGAGATCGGCTCCATCCCGTCGTGGGTCGGAGAGGACATTCCAGTGCCGTATGACGTGGCGCAGGAGGTCGGCCGACTCCGTCGCGAAGGGAACTATGCGATTTACAACGGCGATGAGCAGTCGGTAAAGGCTGTCAAGAACTATTTCACCGAACAACGGGCGAAGTTCCCTATGCCCACGGATAAGAAGGTGACGCTGGAGATAGGAAAGAGGCTCGCCATCCTCAACATGTGCTTCGGCACAAAGGTCAACGAGACCTTGTCCAAGATGTTGTCCATATTGCTGACCGCCCGCCTGGGGGAATCGGTGGCGGTGACGACGGACCCGTATCGGATCATACTCGACCTGCCTCGGGATATCAAACCAGAAATGATCATCGAGACACTGAAGGGTATCCGCTCCGACACCGTCGAATCGCTGGTCCGCATGGTAATCAAGAACTCGAGCCACATGCGCTGGCGCTTCGTATATGTGGCCAAGAAGTTTGGGGCAGTGGACAAGGACGCTGATTACAAGAACGTGAACTTCGGCAGATTGGTCGAGGCCTACGAGAACAGCCCCATGTTCGAGGAGGCGATCGGCAAGGTCCTGTGGGAGGACTTCGACCTGGGCGGGACGGTGGAGGCGGTCCGCCGGATAGAGACAGGTGACCTGGAGTTCCAGGTCTGTGGACTTACGCCAATAGGTCGGGCCGGTCTTTCGCACTCCAAGGAACTCATCACCCCACAGCGTGCAGACCATTCTATACTGATGGCGTTGAAGAAGCGTTTGGAAGAGGAGCAGATGCACATGTCCTGCCTCAGCTGCGCTACACAGTGGCGCCTTCGCGTGCGCGAAGCGCCGAGGTCAATAACGTGCCCGAAATGCGGCGGGCATATGATAGCGGCGCTTAACACGTACAACAAGGACCTGGTCAAGCTGGCAAAGAAGAAGGACCTGACCGAGGACGAGGAGAAGGAGCTGCGCAAGCTGTTCAAGAACGCGAGCCTGGTTATGAAGAACGGCAAGAAGGCAATGACCGCACTCGCCGGCCGCGGCATCGGTCCGGACACTGCGTCCAGGGTGTTGGCCGGGTTCTACGACACCGAGGATGATTTCTTGAGGGATATCCTCAGCGCCGAGATCAACTACGCAAAAACGAAGCGTTTCTGGGATTAGGGTTTGGCTCGGACCGGGTTGGTCAGCGTCCCGACTCCTTCGATCCGCATCTCGACCAGGTCTCCAGGTCCTATGGGTCCTACGCCGCTGGGCGTGCCGGTGGCGATGATGTCCCCCTCTTCCAACGTCATCCATTTTGAGATGAAGGCAACGAGTTCCTCTGGAGTATAGATCATCATTGAAGTGCTACCATGCTGCCTGACCGTCCCGTTCACACGGCATTCGATCTCTAGGTTGTGGATGTCATGTGCCGCGGCCAATGGTCTCGGTTCGGACATCGACGCGAAAGTGTCCATGCCCTTGCTAAGCGTCCAGGGCAGACCTGCCTTTCGGTAAGCGCTTTGGACATCCCTCGCAGTCACATCGTCGAAGACCGCCAAGGCCGCGATATAGCCTATCGCCCTATCCTTTGATATGTTCTTTCCAGACTTGCCGATGATCAAGGCCAGTTCGACCTCGTGGTCGACCCGGCCCACGCCTTCAGGGACGAGGATGGCCTCGCCGTCGCTTATCAGCGACGACGTGGGCTTAAGGAATATGACCGGTTCGGCGGGGACCTCGCTCTTGAGCTCCTTGATGTGCTCCCGATAGTTCTGGCCTATGCACACTATCTTGCCTTTGCTCATGTGGACACGCTTCCAACAGAGGATGGCTCTTCAGCCCAGCGAGCCGATGATCCCAACTGGAAGCGGTCCAAGCAACGGATCCGGCGTACCCTTCATGGCTAAGACAGATAGGGATGCAATCCCGTTGATTGCAGCATGACCGATTACGGCTGGCCAAATACTTCCCGAGCGCAGAGTGATTCTTAAATACAGGAAAACACCAAAGCAGAAAGTGATCCGAAGAAACAGAATGGGTCCCGCGTTGGAAGCAATATTGAAACCCATATT
>CAVWKV010000100.1:0-13498 GCA_963755265.1 uncultured Methanomassiliicoccales archaeon
CGAGCCTTCACACCTGCCGCAATGGCATCCTTCGCGTGTTGAACGGCCTCTTGCTTCTTCCCGGCCACTACGGCCTTTTCCAGTCCTGCTAGAATCTCTTCTTTGCGCATTGTACTCCACCTGAGATCGTCGTTGAGCTAGAAATCGACGATTTCGCCCATCGCATCCCGGTGGTACGGTATTAAAGATTGTTACGGATGGTCTATCCATCCATCGGGGTATGTTAAGATGTGGCCAGAAATGAATGTCTATTAACTGGCATGGATCAGAAAATCAGGGTGTAATATATCCAGTATATCCAATGTAGACATTAAGGTCCGTTAACAATCTATCTAAATCTATCTAATTGAGTTAGATAGGCCGCAAGAATCGTTCTTGCGGTTATGTCACTTTGGAGATGCTGATATCATTCCAACCCAGTAGCAAAGGATTATACCATTAGTGTGACAATAGATTCGACTGGAAGGAGCATAGGTCGTTTAAATGTCCGATCTTGTCCATATACATGAAATCGTCATTGTTGGTGGAGGCCTTACTGGTCTAATGGCGGCCATCTCCGCTGCGGACCAGGGCAGAGATGTAGCAATATTATCAAAGGTGCACCCGCTAAGGTCCCATTCTGTCGCGGCCCAGGGGGGAATCAATGCCGCCCTTGGAAACAACACATCTAAGGGCTCGGACAGTTGGGAAGCGCATTCGCTTGATACCGTAAAAGGATCAGATTACCTGGCTGACCAGGATGCGGTGGCCATTCTATGCCGGGACGCGCCAAGAGCAGTTATTGAATTAGAACAAATGGGGACTGTGTTTTCCCGGAATGAGCAAGGGAAGATTGCTCAACGTCCATTCGGGGGGGCAGGATTCCCTCGCACATGCTACGCCGCCGACCGAACCGGGCACAATCTACTGCACACCTTATACGAACAGTGCATATCGAGGAAAATTACTTTCTATGACGAGTTCTTCGTTACAAGACTGGTCCGCACAGGTGGGAGGTGTTGTGGCTGTGTTGCAATGAATGTTAGGGATGGCAAAGTGGAAGGGTTCTCCTCGAAATCTCTATTACTAGCGACCGGTGGCTATGGTAAGATATATTCTCATTCCACGAACGCACACATCAATACCGGGGATGGGGCCGCATTGGCCTTAGCGGCCGGGTTGCCCCTGAAGGATATGGAGTTCGTGCAGTTCCATCCCACCACCTTGTTCGGGACCAATATACTGATAACGGAAGGAGCCAGAGGCGAGGGTGGAACCCTGAAGAACTCATTGGGGGAAAGGTTCATGTCCCGATATGCAGAGCACGCAATGGAACTGGCGCCCAGGGACATCGTGGCCCGCGCGATCCAGACGGAGATTGACGAAGGGCGGGGCAATGAAGGGGGTTTCGTGGATCTGGACCTTACCCAATTAGGGGAGGAAAAGATTGAATCAAGATTGCCTGGCATAAGGCGAATAGCCGAGGAGTTCGCCGGAATCGATCCAGTCACCAGTCCGATACCGGTCCAGCCGGGACAACATTATTCCATGGGAGGAGTGGACGCGGGTAACGATGGGACAACAACCCTTCCAGGTCTTTATGCCGCCGGAGAGTGCGCCTGCATCAGTGTCCATGGAGCGAACCGATTGGGCGGTAACTCGCTGCTGGAAGCGGTCGTTTTCGGAAGGATCGCGGGTAGATCGATGTCGGAAAACGCTGAGCCTGTTCCGATACCGCAATCCCGGTCAATAAAGGAAGGCGTCAATGACGAATCAAGAAGAATCGACTCCTTGCTCAGACGTGATGGAGACGAACGGCAATCGGCGCTTAGGGATGAGTTGAAACATCTAATGTGGACCTACTTCGGTATTTTCCGCCAAGAAGAGCGTATGGAGGAGGGAATGTCCAAGATCCGGGATATCCGATCCAGAATAGCCTCTGTATCCATCGAGGACAAGGGCAGGCCCTTCAATCAGGCTCTCGTAGAGGTCATGGAGCTGGAAGGTATGGTCCGGGTCGCTGAGGCGGTGGGGCTTAGCTCGTTATATCGCAGAGAATCCCGAGGTTCTCATTTCCGGACCGACTTTCCCAAGAGGGACGACACGGAATTCCTGAAGCATACTATCGCCTCGGTCAGGAACGGAGGCTTGTTGATATCTTATTCTCCGGTACGTCTCGGGACCTTTGAGGTTAAGGAGCGTGAATACTGATGAGGTTCAGGATCTTCCGCAAGTCTCCAGACCGTGAGGCTGCCTACCGTTCGTACGAGGTCGAGGAACGTCCAGGAATGACTGTACTTGATGCGCTCTTCCAGGTCCACGATCGACAGGACGATTCTTTGTCGTTCCGATATTCATGCCGCGGGGCGGTGTGTGGCAGCTGTGCCATGTCGATAAACAAGGTCCCAAGGTTGGCATGTCGCACGCAGGTCGCCGGGCTCGTGGGCGAAAACCCTCAGAGGCTCGCCCCGTCGCAATCAATCGTCCAGACCGCTGATTGGGACCCGTTAACGGAGGCTCTAATCGAGCCGCTCCCCAACATGTCAGTGATAAAGGACCTGATAGTGGACATGGAAAGTTTCTACGATAAGTATCGGCTGATCAAACCGACATTACACGGGAAGGTCACGGGGGACAAGGAATCTATCATGGGACCGAGCATCGTCCATGAACTAGAGAGATACACAAATTGCATCCTGTGCGCCGCCTGTTATGGTGCCTGCCCAATCAATGCAACTGATCCCGATTATATCGGACCGGCGGCACTGGCCAAACTATATCGCTTTAGGATCGACCCCCGCGAGGACGATGGCGGGAAAAGACTTGAATTGGCCGACAATCCGCATGGCTGGTGGGCCTGCAAATTCTATACCAATTGCAATAGCGTCTGCCCCCGTGAAGTGCCTCCTAACATCGCCATCGGCAGGGCAAGACAAGAACTAATGGAAAAGAAGAAAGGCATGGAGATGAAACCATGAGGACGGAGAAGGACTCCTTGGGGGAGATAAATCTGCCGGACGATGCGATGTACGGCGTCCAAACCCAAAGGGCGTTGCACAATTTCCGGGCTAGCGGAAGAAGGGCGCGTATCGAGATGGTACGAGCCTATGTCACGATTAAAAAGGCCGCGGCCATGGCGAACATGGAAACGGGGGACCTGGACGAGGAAACGGGCATCGCCATCGTGACCGCTTGCGATGAGATATTAGAAGGTAGGCACATGGACCAATTCCCGGTCGATGTCTTTCAGGCAGGGGCCGGGACCTCTTTCAATATGAATGTGAACGAAGTGATTTGCAACATTGCCCTAGAGATCAAGGGCCTGTCCAAGGGGGACTACACCTCCATCAGCCCGAACGACCAGGTGAACATGTCCCAGAGCACCAACGACACTTTCCCCTCGGCATCCCATATCGCGATAATATGGAAAGCGGACGAGCTACTGAAAGAATTGGACGTTCTAGCCTCATCGTTGGAGGAAAAAGGATTGGAGTTCGCCGACGTTGCCAAGTCGGGAAGGACCCATCTTATGGACGCATTGCCCGTCCGGATGGGGAATGAGTTCCGTGCCTACGCCTCGGCCATTCGCAGGGCGGCGGGGAGGATCGAACAACGTCGGGAGGATCTGCTGGAGCTACCGATCGGAGGTTCCGCCGTAGGGACCGGCGCGAACACCGGGAACGGGTACCGAAACCTTGTGATCGAGAACCTCTCGATGCTGACCCATCGTTTCTTCATCTCAGCACGCGATCCGTACGAAGCACTCCAATCTCGTTCCCAGATGCTCTCATTCTCCTCGTCTCTTCGAGAACTGGCGCTCGAACTGATCCGGATCGCCAATGACCTCCGCCTGTTGAACTCCGGACCCACAACGGGATTGGCCGAGCTATCACTGCCCACTGTTCAGCCAGGCTCTTCCATGATGCCAGGGAAGGTGAACCCGGTGATGGCCGAGTGCTTGGACATGGTATGTTTTGAGGTGATCGGTAATGACATTGCAACTGCCATGGCGGCACAGGCCGGCCAGTTAGAACTGAATGTCATGACGCCGGTCATGACCTACGACATCCTGGAGTCTCTCGATCTGTTGATACGTTATCTGCCAGATTTCCGCGTGAAATGCATCGACGGGATTGCGGCCGACAAGGAAAGATGCGCCTCATACATCGAAAAGAACCCCATTTTGGCCACCTTCCTGACCGAACGGATCGGTTATCTGGCTGCGGCAGAAGTGGTCAAGGAATCGGCGGTAACCGGCATTCCCGTGGCCGAATTGGTCGTCAAGAGGAAGTTGCTTACCAAGAAGGAAGCGAAGGAGCTCTTCGACCCGATCCGCATGTCCCAAGGGAAGTACGACTGATTATTGGACATGCTAACCGATGCTGACGCTGGATGGCGACAGCTCTCATCATATTTCCTTTCAAGGAAAGGAATGCTCCCGCGATGGTGACGATGCCGCTGACCATCATTATGACGCCGATAACGTTAGCCAAGAACAATCCTAAGGCCCATCATGAACATCTTAGCCTTAACCGTGAATTCAGCTACTCTCCCGAAGACCATCAGGAGACCGGCATGCACGATCGGGTAGACGGTGATGCCTTCCGGTCAAGACCCCATCCCGCTAATGGATTTTGATTGGCTGGGAAGACGACTTCGATGTGTTCGATGATCAATTGATTTTCAAGAGCGACTTTTATTCTGCGGATGATAACCGGATACGAAGAGACATAAAGGTGGGTGGAGAATAATATCTGAGGCAGGATAGTTGGGCAATTTCGTTCGTGGACTGACACTGAGCGTGTCTGGGTTTGTGGGGATGTCGCTCTGTATCAATTATTCCAGTTCCATCTATTCACCCTATCTGGTTCCGGCAGGTCTGGCATTCGTGCTTCTCGGAGTGATAGGATTCTTCGTCATGGTTTCGGGAATGAATCGAGCGACCGATTCGCCATGCTCAGACCGAACACGGATAGCAACGGATCCAATCTTGGACTTGCAGGAGCGTCCGAATGTCAGCGATGGCATGGACCGGGGCCGCCTTGACGATCCAGCAGTGAAGATCTGATGCTGTCGATCCATTCGCCCAGATTCCGTCTTCGAACCTTTTGAACAATAGAATATGTTCTTTAGGTCCATATGTGACTGAAGGATGGGATGGCACATCCGAGTTCGTCGAGCAGGCATTATCGACACTATCGTATAGGCAATGGAGCAACTTTCTTCCGGGCTTGCGCATCGTTATGTTGGGGATTGCCCGGCTGGACAAGGACTATGAATCCTTCGATGATCCCGGTCGATTTATACCGCCATCTGAGATTCAATGCGTTGGCCAGAGATTAATGGCCCTCGGGAACCGGGGAAGGCCGCACTGTGTTCGAATGACGAAAAAGATCTGGTCGGAATGATCACTTCGATCGCTGGCACTTGGGACAGAAGATCGAGGTTCGACCTCCGATCCTGATCATCGCCAGCGGGCCGTTTCCCCGAGGACATTCCGCCCCCTCCTGCCTCGCCCTAAGGAGATATCCGTTCGGAAGGGCGGCGAAGTCAGATGAAACGGCGATCGATCCCCTCAAGATCGCTCCGATCTGGCTATGAAGGTCGACTAGCTTCCTTTGGGAAATGACATTCGCCTTCATTGCCGGATGCAATCGGACCTGGAATAGCGCCTCATCGGCGTACAGGTTACCTATTCCGGAGATCACGCTCTGGTCCAGTAGTACCGATTTTATCGCTTTCCTGTGGACCGATACCCTTTCGACGAAATCTGAGCGGTTGATGCAAAGGGCATCCGGTCCAAGCCGATGCTCGACCACAAACCGATCGATCGAACCAACGACCCCGATAGCACCGAACTTGCGCTGGTCGGCGTAGAACAGACTCGATCCGTCCTCGAACCGTAAAGCTAACCGGGAATATTTGGGGACAAAGTCATCTTCGCTAATGGTCATGTCCCCGGTCATGCCGAGATGAATGGTCAGGAAAGATCCGTCGTCAAGACCGATGAACATCTGTTTGCCCCTTCGGCCTATGTTGGTCATCGATCGACCGGTGAGATCCTGCCGAAAAGTCTGTGCATCAATCTCCTGAAGAATGCTTCCATCGAAGACCATGACCGAGATGATCCGGCGGTTCAAAGCATACCGTTCTAGATATCGCCTTGTCAGTTCAACCTCGGGCAGTTCGGGCATCACTAGGGGAATGGATTCATCACATTATTAACCGTCTGGTCATATTGCTCGGACCTTGATCATGAACTCAGAAAAATGATATATGCTACATGCTATCGGCCAGCATAGTGAGTCCGGTCAGCCATCACGTTGTCATTGTGATGGTCCAGACCCAGGGCGGGACACATCTTCGTGATGCGAACCCTCCCCGCTCATGATGATAACTGGGAGGAAGGTTTCGTGGGATGTTGGAACCCAAATATCGAGATGATGCCTAAGGTCGAGCTGAAGAGCTTGCAGTATCGACTGCTAAGAAACCTCGTGAACAAGCTCTATGACCAATCCCGGTTTTATCGTACCAGGATGGAATCCCAAGGAGTGACCCCGGACGACATCAGGTCGTTGGATGATGTCACCAAATTGCCCTTCATGTCCAAGAAGGACTATCGCGACAACTATCCGGACAAGCTATTCATAGCGTCAAGGGAGGATATAGTTCGTTACCATGCTTCATCAGGAACGACCGGCAAACCGATAATTGTGGGCTACACCCGGAAGGACATCGAAAACTGGTCCGAATCGCTGGCGCGATCGATGACCTCGGCTGGATTGGACAAGCACGATGTGATCCAAGTAGCTAACACCTATGGCCTTTTCACTGGAGGACTGGGATTCCATTACGGCGCCGAACGAATGGGCGCGGCGGTCGTTCCGGCAAGCACTGGAAACACCGAAAGACAAGTGGAGCTCATCCAAGACCTGGGCGTGACCGCCATGGCTTGCACACCTTCATATATGATTCACGTCGGGGAGGTGGCGGAGAACATGGGAGTCAGCATCAAGAACGACACAGAATTGAGAGTCGGTTTGCTCGGGGCGGAACCCTGGTCGGACAAGATGAGGGATAAAATCCAAGATTCGCTGGGCGTAAAGGGGATCAACTGCTATGGTGCAAGCGAGCTCTCCGGCCCGCTCTTCACCGAGTGTGAACACCAGCAGGGCATCCATTTCTGGGGGGACATAGCACTCCTAGAGATAATCGACCCGAAGACCAGCGAACCAGTGGAGGCAGGCGAGAGAGGAGAGATGGTGCTCACTATGCTTCAAAAGGAGGCATTCCCGTTGATCCGCTACCGAATCGGGGACCTGACAGTCGTGGACGACGATGTCTGTGCCTGCGGTCGTACGCACCCGCGCATCGCCCGTATCACCGGCCGGGTGGACGATATGCTCATTATCCGGGGGATTAATGTATTCCCATCCCAAGTGGAGTATTCGCTCAATACGAACCCCGAGGTGGGAAACGAGTTCCAGATCGTAGTCGAGCGCAAGGGTGCGTTGGACACTATGATGGTCCGGGTGGAACTGAAACCCGAGGCGTTCACCGACAACATCCTGGAACTGAACTGCATCCGGGAGCGCATCGCCCATAAGCTGCGGTCGCTGCTCAACGTGAATCCGGTGATCGAGCTGGTGGGGCCAGGGACCCTGCCCCGGTTCGAAGGCAAGGCTAAGAGGGTAATTGACAGGAGGGAGATCTGATGGAGAACGATTTGGACAAGTACAAAATCAAGCAGCTCTCGATATTTTCAGAGAACAGGCCAGGGCGGCTCATGGACTTCAGTAAGGCGATGGGCGAGGAGAACATCAATATCCTGGCATTCAGCATTGCCGAGGGTGCCGGTTATGGTGTTATTCGTGCTTTCGTTTCCGACCCGGAGAAGGCCTTACGGCGTCTCCAGGAGCATGGTTTCGTCGTCAGGTACACCGATGTCATCGCCGTGAACATGGCGGACAAGCCGGGCGGACTCTATGATCTGACCAAGGTGCTCAAGGAGGCGGGGATCAACATCGAGTACGCTTATGCCTACCGCAACGAGCCCGGAGCCATACTGGTGCTGCGGGTGGAGGATATTGAGAAAGCAATTCGCACCATCAAGGCGAGCGGGGCAAAGTTGCTGGACGCATCGTCCTTCAGGTAAAGGACGAACTCTTTTCCATCCTTCCTACTTCTTCCCTGAAAGAATCAAATATGCTACATGATATCACCTGACACTGTTCTATCCGAGGTCAGGTGGAGACGGTACCGGGAATGCCAGCGACAGGGCATTGTTGTCCGACAGGTCTGATCTCGGTGTTGAGTGAGGAATGGGTATGTCCTGCTGGAATCCAAAGGTCGAGATGATGCCGGGAAACGAGCTTCACGGCCTACAGTTAAAGCTTCTGAAGGCCCTGGTCTACAGGCTGTACAGCTTCTCACCGTTCTACCGGGAACGGATGGATGCGGCCAACGTCTCTCCGGATGACATCAAGACCCTGGATGACGTTGAAAAACTGCCTTTCATGTTCAAGGCGGACCTGAGGGACATTCCCATGGAGAAGCTGTTCATCGCTTCCAATCGGGAACTGGTCCGATTTCATGCCTCGTCCGGGACGACCGGCAAGCCGACGATCGTCGGCTATACAAAACATGATGTGGACAACTGGTCTGAATCGATCGCCCGTGGGTTGATGTCCTGTGGGCTCACCCAAGATGATACCATTCAGGTGGCATACACCTATGGACTATTCACTGGAGGATTGGGTCTGCATTATGGCGCCGAACGAATGGGGGCGACCGTGGTCCCTAGCAGTACGGGTAACTCCGAGCGTCAACTTGATCTGATCAAGACGCTGAATGTTAAGGCCATCGCCTGCACTCCATCATATCTGATGCACCTGGGAGAGGTCGCTGCCAAGATGGGTCTCAACATCAGAAACGACACCAAGTTGAGGATCGGGATTCTGGGTGCCGAGCCATGGTCTGACGGTATGCGGGACCGTATCTATGATTCGCTCGGGGTCAAAGGCATGAACATTTACGGCACAAGTGAACTCTCCGGCCCGCTCTGGACCGAGTGTGAGAAACAGAATGGCATGCACGTCTGGGGGGACCTGGCGCTGGCGGAAATCGTGGACCCTAAGACCGGAAAAGTGTGGCCCCGGGACAGAAGGGCGAACTGGTCATCACCATGTTGCAGAAAGAAGCCCTTCCCATCATCCGCTACCGGACCGGGGACATAACGACATTAAATGAAGAACCGTGCGCCTGTGGCCGTACTCATCCTAGGATCGGGAGGATAAGCGGTCGATCGGACGACATGCTAATCATCCGCGGCATCAACGTATTCCCGTCACAGATCGAATATGTTCTATTGACCATGCCACAGCTGGGAAACGAGTTCCAGATAATTGTAGAACGAACGGGCGCATTGGACGAGATGACGGTTAAAGTCGAACTCAAGCCCGAAGGCTTCGTCGACGATATGGCCAAGATAGAGGTACTACGGGACAAGATCGCCAGCAAGCTCAGGACCACTCTAATGGTCAATGCCTGCATCGAGCTGGTAGAGCCGGGTACGCTTCCGCGCTTCGAAGGAAAGGCAAAACGGGTCGTTGACAAGCGCAAGTACTGAACCGAACGATACATGGACACATGTTGGCGTGTGCCGAGTCAATATGTATAACAGTTAATATATCTCCAAACGGATTCCTTTGAAACTCAATTTGACCGTGACCTTGCGGTCGCGAGTCCCTGGCCGCCGGAGGAAACGGCCTTGAAGGGTGTGAACGGGGGATTTCGATGGTGTTCGGAATAGAGGACCCACAGATAATCCTAGCCTACGTGCTAGCGATCGGAGTGACGGTAGTTTGCGTCGTTTACGGATGGTTTAAGTGGAATAAGGAAGAGGATTAATATGGTCGACACCGCCACATTCTGGGTGTTCACCGCAGGTTATATAGCCATCACACTTTTCCTCGCATATTACGGATGGAAGAAGACGAAGAGCTCTGAGGACTTCCTTCTCGCCGGAAAGAACGTCAGTCCTTGGATCATCGGTTTGTCATATGGTTCTACGTTCATTTCCACGTCTGCCATCGTAGGGTTCGGCGGAGTCGCTGCTCAATTGGGAATGGGATTGATGTGGTTGGTGTTCTTGAACATCGCCTTAGGCATCTTGATTGCTTTCGTTGTATTCGGAAAACCGACTAGAAGGCTTGGGCAAAAGCTCAAAGCCATGACCTTCCCGGATCTGATCGGTAAACGCTACAATTCCAACTTCATGCAGTATGCTACTGGCATTCTAATTCTCGTCTCGATGCCGCTGTATTCATCAGCGGTCTTGATCGGCGGCTCGCAGTTCATCAACGTCACATTGAACGTCGACTACAACGTCGCTCTATTGGGATTCGCCCTCATTACTGCAATGTACGTCGTAGTGGGCGGCCTTCTGGCAGTAATGTATACAGATGCATTCCAGGGCGCCGTTATGATCGTAGGCATGTCATTGATCCTGGTGATTACATTCTCCCTCCTTGGAGGAGTGGATCACGCTATTTCCGCACTTACGGCATTGAAGACCCAAGTGCCGGCAGCACAAATAGGAAGTCTTCCGGCCAGCGGATGGCTGGGATGGACCTCGATGCCCGATCTCGGCTCAACAATATGGCTAAAGATGGTCACCACCATCATCATGGGTGTCGGTATCGGTGTCCTCGCCCAGCCCCAATTGATAGTCCGTTTTATGACGGCAAAGGATTCAAAGGCCCTGAATCGCGCCATACCAATCGGCGCAGTGTTCATCCTTCTCACGACTGGCATCGCTTATACCGTGGGCGCTTTGACCAACGTCTACTTCTGGAACAATAACGGGATGATCTCGACCGCGGCGGAGGTATCGACGTATGGTGCTCCGCTCAATACAGATAAAATAATGCCGCTCTACATCAACTCGGCAATGCCGGATATAGTCATCGTCCTTTTCATGTTGACCTTGTTGGCAGCGGCGATGTCCACCCTTAGCTCGATCTTCCACACTATGGGATCGGCGGCTGGACATGACGTTTGGAGGCACTTCAAGACCTCCCGCCTGATGCCTAAGAGCAGGCGGTGCAAGCTGGAAGAATGCTCCTCCCTTAAGGCAAACAAGGTCGGGGCCATCATCATGATCATCGCGAGCGTGGGTCTCGCATTCCTGATGCCGCCAAGCATCATTGCACGGGCTACTGCGATGTTCATGGGCCTGTGCGCGGCCGCGTTCTTGCCGCTGTTCACACATGCCTTGTTCTCCAAGAAAGTGTCATTGCTAGCGGCAAAGCTGAGCCTGCTGGTCGGCGCAATCAGCTGGTTCACTTGGACGGCGTTTGTGCACATCGCCGAATCCCAGCCGTTGGGCATCTGTAAGGCGCTGTTTGGAAGCGACTCGCTCCTTAATGGCACATCATGGACCGTCGTCGATCCTTTGGTTATCGCCATACCCCTGTCTATATTGGCGCTCTCGATTGGATGGCTTATCGACAGCAATAGGAACCGCCTATTGCCAGAACTAGCCTGAAACCCCTTGCCCCGTTAGGGGCTATTCATCTTCTTTTTTCCTTATGTTTGTCAGAGCTTATCTGGAACATTCAATAATGCTGATTACAAGGGCATCATCACCGTCCATGAACTGGCCTGAGAGACACCCAAGGAAGGCGAAGGCTCTACTATGCCTTGAAATCGGTTGCCTACACTGACAAGTTCGGCGGTCTGGATGCATCTGCGAACCCGACTGGAGACGCATCCATCGATGTTGAAAACAACACTTCCTTAATAATACGCCTGAGCGCTCTGCCTATCCCCTTCCATTTCCCGTGATGCTTGCCTCATGGGAAGCTCTAAGTCCTTTGAACAGTGACGCTCAGCATGCCTTGGACCACCATCTTGAGCGAATCGCATTGATACGCCTCGGCGAGAAGCGAAATTTCCCTTTCTTCCACGGTGTCACCTTCCTCCGGTGTATCGCACATTGAGTGCTCAATTTTGCCAGAAATACCATTCAACCGAAAAAAAAGGAAACCGAGGAAAGTAGAACGCCGCCCAGTATAAGGTACTGGAACGGCCTGATCTATTGGTTATTGATCGACGTAATCGAGCCACTTGTCGTACTTCTTGTCCTGGCCCCTGGCGGCCTTGAAGAACGCGGTCTGCAGCTTCTTGGTGATCGGTCCGGCCTTGCCATTTCCGATCATTCGGCCATCGAGGTAGCTGCACGGGGTGACCTCCGCCGCGGTGCCAGTCATGAAGAACTCGTCCGCAATGAATATTTCTCCCCTCGTGATATCGCGCTCTACGACCTCAATCTTAAGGTCCTTGGCGATGGTGATGATCGAGTCCTTGGTCACTCCTTCCAGGACCCCTGAGGCTATGGATGGGGTGATGAGCTTACCGCCCCTCACTATGAACATGTTCTCTCCCGGGCCCTCAGCCACGGTCCCGTTCGAGTTCAGCATGAGCGCCTCATCGGCGCCATGCTGGTTCGACTCTATTTTGGCGATGACCGAGTTCACATAGTTGCCGCATATCTTGGCCTGGAGCGAAGTCGACTTGTTCGATGGCTTCTCCCACGAGGAGGTCATTATGTTGGCGCCCTTCTCCATCTGTTCCTTACCCATATAGGTGCCCATCTTAGCAGTGGCCACAGCCACGTTGACCTTGAACTTGGCCGGGTTCAGGACGATTTTGCCTGGTTCTCCTAGACCATAGTAGGCTAACGGCCGGATGTAGTCGATGTCCGTCTTGGTCTGCCTGACCACTTCGCGGGTCGCTTCGCATATCTCCTCAACAGTATAAGGGATCTTCATGTCCAGTATCTTCGAAGAGTTGAACAGGCGGACTATGTGGTCCTCCAGCCGGAAGATGGCCCGGCCCTTTTTCGTGTCATAAAGACGTATGCCCTCGAAGACGCCGCTACCATAGTGCAGCGCATGCGTCATGAGCGGCACGTACGCCTTGTCCTGTTCGACCATCTTGCCGTCCATCCAGACCATCGGTTTGTTTACCATGATGATGCCTCAGATCAAATCTCAGGCCGTCAACACCCAATTAACGGGTGATGACGGGAGCTTGTTAGGATATGTCAAGGTCCTTTTGAAGGTATCGCAGCAAATCATTTTTTTGCCAGTGGTCTGTCGTACAGTCTGTCAGCGACGCCATTGCTCCTCGCAGTCTTCCGCCACATCTTGTTGCCGAAGTATACGTAGAGAAACTTCGGGACCAATGGACGTCCGATCAGGTCTCGAGCTTGCTTCGATAAGCCACCGCCCAGAGAGATCGATACGGCCAATAGCGCTAGTCCGGCCCTGAGGTTCTTCGCCCTACCGCCAGATTCCTCGAGCGTCCTCCCTTCTAGGATGCTCCCCCGCCCACTGCGCCGCCTCCGTTCCAGGCGAATCCGGTATCTCGGGCGAACAGAACGCATATCTCTAAAGCGACGGTGCTTTGAATCGGTACCTTCAAAATCTTCAAAATCATGATAGCAATTGTGTGT